>NZ_CP120717.1:4905000-5157500 GCF_032883915.1 Endozoicomonas sp. 8E
GCGTCATAGTCATAAAAAGACTCTGCCGACTCGATTCGAATAGCAGGCAAGGGCTGACCGTTGAGAATCGCAATCGTATATTCAGGGCCATCAATGAACTGTTCCACCAGCACAGAACCACCGTATTTTGAAGCCTGCTCCCAGGCTGGCAGCAGACCCTGCTCCCGATCAACCCTGGTGATTCCTACGCTGGAGCCTTCCAGACTGGGCTTTACGAAAGCCGGTAATATCTCTGCACAGCAATCAAGGTTTTCAGCCTGCTCAATCAGCATAAAGTCCGGGGTGGGTAAACCAACCGCCTGCCAGAGCAGTTTGCTTCTGTATTTGTCCATGGCCAATGCTGAAGACATAATGTCACTGCCCGCATAAGGAATATCCATTTGATCAAGCAGTCCCTGCACCGTACCATCCTCCCCGCGGGGACCGTGCAATGCAATAAAAACGCGATCTGGCTTCTGCTCGACCAGCTGACTGACCAACCCCTCGATTGGATCAATAAGGCAACAATCTATGCCACTGGTTTTCAGGGCTTCAAAGATTCGTTTACCGGATGCAAGACTCACTTCCCGCTCAGCCGAACAACCACCCAGTAATACCGCTACTTTACCGAATACTCTTTTTAGCTCATCACTGTCTGCATCAATGGCAACTTGCCCCTGTTCCTGGCTATACATCTCTAAGCTACCCTTCCGTCCTGAATTATATCTTCAAGTTTTTCACCCAGCTCTGTCGTCAGCCTCACAGCCAAAGCACCGATGTCTCCGGCCCCCTGGGTCAAAACCAGGTCATTGTCTTCAACAACAGCTTGCAAAACAGTACTAACTTCATCAGGACTGGAAATAAAAACAGGCTCCAGCTGGCCTCTTTGACGAATACTTCGACAGAGGCTTCGTGTATCTGCACCCGGAATCGGTTCTTCTCCTGCCGGATAGACTTCCATCAAAAGCAAGACATCAACCTGGGACAGCACCTCAACGAAATCTTCGTAAAGATCTCTGGTTCTCGAATAGCGGTGTGGCTGATAAACCATAACCAGCCGCTTGTCTGGCCATCCAGCGCGGATAGCCTTGATCGTTGCCGCCACCTCAGTCGGGTGGTGCCCATAATCATCAACGAGCATCATCTGGGCTGAGTCAGTCTGAAAGTGCCCCTGCACCTGGAATCGTCTGCCAACCCCCTGGAACTGCCTGAGTCCTTCACAGATTACGTCATCAGGCATTCCTTCATCCGATGCAACTATGAAGGTGGCAAGCGCATTGAGAACATTGTGACGACCAGGAATATTCAGCTCAACTTTTACCTTTTTATTATCTTTAGATTTCCGCTCCAGCTCAAAAGAGGTTTTCATACCCTTTTGCTGAATATTAACAGCCCGGAAATCGGCCCCCTCACTCTCACCATAAGTAATAACTTGTCGTTTAATTAATGGTAACAGTTCTTTTACCACAGGGCAGTCTGTACAGACCACAGCCAAGCCATAAAATGG
The DNA here is from genome assembly GCF_032883915.1 of Endozoicomonas sp. 8E. Classification (NCBI taxonomy): domain Bacteria; kingdom Pseudomonadati; phylum Pseudomonadota; class Gammaproteobacteria; order Oceanospirillales; family Endozoicomonadaceae; genus Endozoicomonas; species Endozoicomonas sp. 8E. The sequence continues at coordinate 4,906,487 of NZ_CP120717.1, forward strand.
CAGGTTGTGAATAAAACTGACAAAGGTTTTCTTTAACTTGTCAAAGCTTCCTTCATAGGTAGCCATATGATCTGCATCAATGTTGGTGACAATAGAAACCATCGGCTGCAGATGCAGGAAAGATGCGTCTGACTCATCCGCTTCTGCCACGAGGTATCGACTGCCTCCAAGCTTGGCATTGGTACCGGCAGAATTCAGACGACCGCCAATCACAAAAGTAGGATCCAGACCACCATACCCTAACACCGAGGCCAACAGACTGGTCGTGGTTGTCTTGCCATGGGTACCTGCCACTGCGATACCATGACGGTAGCGCATCAGTTCGGCCAGCATCTCAGCTCTGGGAACTACTGGTACACGTTTCTCTCTTGCCGTAACCACTTCCGGATTTTCCAAAGCGACTGCTGTGGAAGTGACCACTACATCCGCCCCTTCAACATTGGCAGCTTCATGACCAATAAAGACTTTAATTCCCTGATCTTCCAAACGTTGGGTTACCGGTGAGCGTCGAATATCTGATCCCGAGATCTGATACCCCTGGTTCTTAAGCACTTCTGCGATACCGCACATGCCCGAACCACCTATGCCAACAAAATGAATATTTTTTATACGACGCATTTCAGGTATAGGAGCCACAGGAAAAATAGGCTTATTAGCGGACATGAGCCACCTCCAGACAATGATCAGCTACTTCCTCAGCCGCCATGGGCCTGGCGACATCGCCTGCAGCCCTGGCCATAGTCACCAGCTGTTCAGGATTGCCCACAAAATTCTCTAACATATTAATCAGACAGGTTTCGTTCAGTTCTTTCTGCTGCATCATCATGGCGGCCCCCTGATTAACCAGGTACTGACCATTGACGGTTTGATGATCATCAACAGCATGGGGATAAGGTACCAGCAGGGCCGCCCTTCGGGCCATCGCCAGCTCTGAGACGGTGAGGGCTCCAGAGCGACAAACCACCAGATCTGCCCACTCATAGGCACCGGCCATATCATCGATAAAGGGTTCTACGCGCCCCTCCACACCCAGAGCACGATATAACTCACGGGTAGCATCCAGATTATTCTTGCCAGTCTGATGCCAAACCTCGAAGCGACCTTTAAACCGGGTGAGTACTTTTGGAACCAGCTCGTTGATGGCTGCAGCGCCACTACTGCCACCAACTACCAACAGTCTTAAAGCCCTGCCATCCAGTTGAGAAGGTAAATCCGAATTAGCAATATCCGCTCTTACCGGATTACCGGTCAGAATAAATTTACCAGAGCCACTCTCTGGGCCAAAAGCACCGGGAAAAGCCATCAATACTTTACGGGCAATTCTTGACAAAACCTTGTTCGTGAAGCCTGCAATCGCATTCTGCTCGTGAACCACCAGAGGAATACCTGACAAACGCGCGGCCACCCCACCCGGCCCTGTGACAAAACCACCCATTCCCAGAACACAAACAGGCTTGCAGCTTCGAATCACTTTCAAGGCACGAAACAGTGAAACAGCGAGCTTCCAGGGTGCTTTCAGTAAAAAGCTGAAGCCTTTACCCCTCAGTCCGGTGACCGGGATATAGCTGATTTCAAATCCATGGCGCGGCACCAGTTCAGCTTCCATACTGTTAGCCGTACCCAACCAGTGAATAGCGTAGCCACGCTTCTCAAGTTCTCCGGCAGTGGCCAGCGCAGGGAAAATATGCCCGCCAGTACCACCTGCCATTATTAAAACGGTAGGTTTGTCAGAAGTACTCATGACAATCCCCTGCTTTTATCATCTGTTTTGACATTAAACAGCCGTCGTTCATAATCAATTCGCAGCAACAACCCAAAAGCCAGGCAGTTTATCAACAGGCTGCTGCCTCCATAACTGATCAGGGGCAACGCCAAACCTTTTGTGGGCAGCAACCCGGTATTTACAGCAATATTGATCAACGCCTGACTGCCATACAACAAGCCGATTCCATAGGCAACATAGCCATGAAACAGTAGTTTTTTTGCTTCTGCCCGGTAACCGATTTGCAGCGCTCGCCAGGAAATAAACAGAATCAGAGTCAGGACAGAGACCGCCCCAAGGACACCAAACTCTTCAGCCAGAACGGCAAAGACAAAATCTGTATGAGCTTCCGGCAAATAGAACAGCTTTTGCAGACTGTTACCCAATCCCTCGCCAAACCATTCACCTCGCCCAAAAGCAATCAGGGACTGAGTCAACTGATAGCCACTACCGAAGGCATTGGCCCAGGGGTCCATATAAGAAGTCAGACGTGCCATGCGATAAGGTTCAAAAACAATCAAGGCGGCAATAGACCCGACCAGCACCAGGAACAGAATAACGAACTGCCAGAGTCTGGCGCCTGCCAGAAAAATCATTCCCATGGAAGCGCCCATCAACACCACAAGCGCCCCAAGGTCTGGCTCCATCAGCAACAGTAAAGATGAGACAAAAAGAATAGTCATAGGCTTGAAAAAGCCGGTCCATCTGGTTCTGACTTCGTCCAACCGACGCACCAGGTAAGCCGCAAGATAAACGACAATCATCAATTTGGCCGCTTCTGATGCCTGCAGATTGAAAAAGCCCAGAGGAATCCAGCGAACACTGCCATTGACCTCCCGACCCACAACCAGCACAGCCAGCAGCATCCCCAGACCACCAAAAAGTGAAAGCCAGCTGTACTTCTCAATAGTTGTTACCGGAACCATCAAAATGACACCCATCAGCAACAGCCCGACGAAAACAAAAAAAGCCTGCTTGATGAGGATATAAAACGGATTGGAGTAAAGACTGCCCGCCACTTCCATGGAAGCGGAACTGACCATAATCAAACCAATCACAAGAAGTCCCAGCACAGCACCCAGCAGCGGCAGGTCAAGAACACTGCCGCGGCGACCTGTAAAAGGCGATCTTATTTCGCTGAGAAACTTCTGGTGTAGAGTCATGCAAGACGCTCCCTGACCAGAGTCATAAAGCTATCGCCACGCTGCTCGAAACTCTCGAACATATCAAAACTGGCACAAGCGGGTGCCAGCAGGACAGCATCACCGCTTTCACTGACCTCGCAGGCACGATCTACTGCAGCAGCCAGACTCTTAACATATTGAACCGGGATAACGCCATTGACGGCTTTACCAATATCAGGTGCGTCACGCCCTATCAGCACAAGCTCACGACCGAACTTTTGTAATGGCTGTTTCAGCTGATTAAAGTCCGCCCCCTTGCCGTCCCCACCGGCAATGAGAACAATTTTTCCGGTCAGAGTCGCACCCAGACCTTCGATAGCCGCAACCGATGCCCCAACATTGGTGGCTTTGGAATCATTAATCCAAACCACACCGTTTTTTTCAGCTACCCATTGGCATCGATGAGAAAGACCTGTGAAGCGGCACAGAGCCTTCAGCATGGGTGTCATCGGGATGCCCACTGATTCACCCAGGGCCAGAGCAGCCAGTGCATTCAATTGATTATGACGACCCGGCAACTTCATGGCCGCTGTATTGATGAGTCTTTTGACACCTTTACAAAGCCACGTACCCTCTTCATCTTCAATAAGACCATAGTCGTGTAAATCAGGCTTGCCAGAAGTAAACGCTGTTGCGGGAGTAGCCTCGGGAAGAAGAGGTACAGTCAGAGCATCCTGCTTGTTGTATACCGCATGTTTACAGCCACGGTATATACGCTGCTTTGCCTTATGGTAGTCCATCATGGTCTTATAACGATCCATATGATCAGGACTGATATTCAGTACCGTCGCGGCGGCTGCACGTAAAGAATGAGTGGTTTCCAGCTGGAAGCTGGACAATTCCAGGATATAGAGATCAACATTTTCTCTCTCAAGAAGTTCAAGTGCTGGAGTACCAATATTGCCACCCACAGCAACTCTCAAACCAGCCTCTTGAGCCATGTCTCCCAACAGAGTTGTCACAGTGCTCTTGCCGTTAGAGCCAGTTATGGCGACAACAGGTTTATCCACCTCGCGACAGAACAGCTCAATATCACCAACAGCTTCAGCACCCTTACTGACAGCCTCAGCAATCTCGGGAGTAGCCAGAGCAAGACCGGGACTGAGAATCAACTCATCAGCCCCATTCAGCCAGCCCGGGTTCAATCCACCCAGATGGACAGGAACATCCGGGAAAGTGGCCTTGAGCTCGTCAATGCCAGGAGGATTCTCCCGGGTATCCATCACTTTAAATGGGCGTTGTCTTTCAGCAAGATATCGCACACAGGACATTCCGGTCTTGCCGAGTCCTACAACTACTCTTGTACGATTTGAGCTTATCAGTGCTGACACGCGTATTTTTCCCGAGCAAAGTGTGTTAACGAATCTTCAGTGACGCAAGACCAACCAGGACCAGAATCAGGGTAATGATCCAGAAACGGACAATCACCCGGGGCTCAGGCCAACCCTTCAATTCAAAATGATGGTGCAGTGGCGCCATACGGAATATTCTGCGCCCGGTGAGCTTGAACGAAGCTACCTGGAGAATCACCGATACTGTCTCCATCACAAAAACTCCCCCCATAATGACCAGCACAATTTCCTGACGCACAATAACCGCCAGTACACCTAATGCCGCTCCGAGCGCCAAAGCACCTACATCCCCCATAAAGACCTGTGCGGGATAGGTATTAAACCAGAGAAATGCCAGACCCGCTCCACCGATAGCGGCGCAAAAAACCACCAACTCACCCGAGCCGGGCACAAAAGGAATGAACAGGTACTGGGCAAAATTCACATGACCGCTGGCATAAGCAAAAACAGCCAATGCAGAAGCCACCAGAACGGTAGGCATGATCGCCAGACCATCCAGACCATCTGTCAGATTCACAGCATTACTGCAACCGACAATGGTCAGGTAAGCCAGTACAATAAAAAAGGGCCCAAGATCAATGACGATATTTTTGAAGAAAGGCACAATCAGACTGGTCTCTACCGGTGAATTAGCCGTAGCGTAGAGAAAAACAGCTGCACCCAGCCCGGCTACCGACTGCCAGAAAAACTTCCAGCGAGCTGGCAGGCCCCTTGAATTTTTTTCCACCACCTTACGGTAGTCGTCCACCCAACCAACAATCCCGAATACCGCCGTCACCAGTAAAACTACCCAGATGTAGCGATTACTCAGGTTCGCCCAGAGCAGGGTACTGACTGCAATACAGACCAGAATCAATGCTCCACCCATAGTCGGGGTTCCAGCCTTGCTGAGGTGAGATTGTGGACCATCATCACGCACTGCCTGACCAATCTGGTGATAGCTCAGCCGACGAATCATATAGGGGCCGAGACAGAGCCCCATTCCCAATGCAGTAAGCACACCCAGAATGGCTCTGAGTGTGAGGTATTTAAAAACGGCAAAGCCGTGATAGTATTGCGTTAGAAATTCCGCAAGCCAGAGCAGCATTAGCAGCGCTCTCCCTTAAATTCTGATCCCACCAGGGATCTGACTACATCCAACATTTTCATTCCATTCGATCCCTTGACGAGAACCGTGATGGGACAATCCGCCTGTTGCTCTCTGAACGCCTGTATCCGACATCTTACCCAGTTCGAGAGAGCCTCTTTATCATTTAAATGTTTTGCTTTCATGCCTCGTTGACCATCGCCAGGTTCACGACTGAATGCATCAACAGAGGCAACGGTCGCCTCACCATAGGCAGCAAAACAATCAATATGCCGGGTAGCAGCATACTTACCTACATCAACATGCCGGGCTTCACTCACCTCACCAAGATCCAGCATATCCCCCAGTACCATGATGGTTTTACCCTCGCAGTCTGCCAACTGATCAATGGCAGCAAGAGTGGCAATGGGACTGGCGTTATAGCTTTCGTCGATGACCAGAAGACCCTTCGACAGGGGGTAACGGGTTCCTCTTTGTTGATAAGGCCGGGCATTTTCCAGTCCTCTGGCAATAATGTCCAGCCCGAGTCCGACGGCAGATGCCGCTGCGGCCACACAACAGGCATTCTGAACCTGATGTTTTCCCCAGAAAGACAAATTGACGGTCGACTGTTTTTCAACCCCTTCCTGAACAACATGCAACCTGAAGCTCATACCTTCAGTCGTTGAAGATACCTCAGAGGCAAACACATCGGCTTCCCGTTTATTCAGACTGAAGGACAACACTTTTCGATCAGGCTGTTTCAAAGCTCTCTCTTTCCAGAGTTGAAAGCTGGGGTCATCCAAGTTAAGTACTGCAGTACCGCTTTTTTTGAGACCGTCGAGAATAAAGCCCTTCTCATGAATAACGCCTTCAAGCGTTAACAAATCCTTAAGATGATTCTCTGAGGCATTGGTAATGATGGAAACATCCGGTTCAGTCAGGCGAGTAATATAATCAATCTCACCCGGAGAACTGGTTCCTAACTCAATCACTGCATAATCTTGATCTTCTTCCAGCCTGAACAGAGTCAGAGGCACACCATAAGCGTTATTCAGATTCCCCCGGGTGGCCAGAACCTTACCGGCCTGCTCAAAGACAGAGGCCAGCATCTCTTTGACAGATGTTTTGCCGCAGGTCCCGGTCACTGCCACCACAGGCTCATGGAAGCACTCACGGTTAAACTGCCCCAGTCGCCCAAGTGCTTTATCAGTGTCCTGAACCTGAATCTGGGGAATTCCGAGACCTTCAACGGGCATCTGAACCACAACCGCCGAAGCGCCTGCAGCCTCAGCCTGCCCCGCATAGGCATGACCATCAAACCGGGGCCCCTTGATGGCCACAAAAAGATTACCTTGCTCGAGGGTTCTGGTATCAATGCTTATACCGGTTATGGCGGCATCATGACCAGAATTGCCCGCCAGCAAAGTACCCCGGAGCACAGCGGCCAGTTCAGAAAGGGTAAACGGACGAATCATACTACCCTCTCAGTAATCGAACTCGATGATGACTGCCAGAGATTCAGGGCTTTTCTGGCTTCTTCAATGTCATCAAAATGATGCCTGACGCCCCTGGACTCCTGATAATCCTCATGCCCCTTGCCTGCGATAAGAACTATGTCCCCGACGGCGGCTTTACAGACAGCCTGCCGAATAGCATCTGCACGATTGATGACTGATGTCACTGGCCTACCTGCCAGGTCAACTCCTGCCAGCGTATCTCTGATTATTTCCTCAGGATCTTCACTTCTGGGATTATCACTGGTCACAACCACTTCATCTGCACCCTCCATAGCGGCACGGGCCATGAGAGGCCTCTTACCGCGGTCGCGATCACCACCGCAACCAAAAACACAGATTAATTTTGAAGCGCCATGCTCTCTCAATGCTTTGAGAACACTCACAAGGGCATCCGGAGTATGAGCATAGTCCACCACTACCAACGGTTTCTGATCACCGCCCAACCTTTGCATTCTTCCCGGTACAGTGGTCAGTTGCGGCACCTTTTCAAGCACTCGCTCCAGCGAATAGCCCTGACAACATACAGCCCCGATAACGGCCAAAAGATTTTCGAGGCTAAAACGACCCAGCTGAGACGTCCTCAACTGACCTTTACCCCAGGGCGTATCAAGGTCAGCCTGGACTCCACCGGCATTCAGGAGAATGTTTCGAGCCTTAATATCTGCCTCTTCAGAGGTCATAGAGAAAGTAAAAACTTCAGTATCACCGGAACAACTGGACAGCATCAGTTCGCTATAGTCATCATCCCGATTAATCACCGCTTTTTTGGTACGGCCGTTGGCAAAAAGCAGAGCCTTGGCTTTTGCATAAGCGTCCATCGTTTTGTGATAATCAAGATGATCACGACTGACATTTGTAAAAACGCCTACTTCAAACGCTAATTGATCTGCGCGCCCCTGATGAAGCCCATGAGAAGAAACCTCCATGGCCATGGAAGACACATCTCTGGCCACCAGCTCAGCTATAAAGCTCTGTGTCGATACAGGGTCTGAAGTGGTATTCAGACAGGGTTCCAGCTCAGTTGGAAGACCTTTACCCAGGGTTCCCATCAACGCACAAGGCTCACCCAGAAGAGAAAGTAGCTGTGCTGCATACCAACAGGTTGAGGTTTTGCCATTGGTTCCTGTCACCCCAATCAGTTTCAGCTTTGTCGACGGTTGTCGATAGAATCGATCGGCAAGAAAGCTAATGTGTGTTTTTAAGTTTTCGATAAAAATAACCGGTTTACCGGCCAGAAATTCAGTTTCAGAAGATGACTCCCCACTTGAATCAGCCAGCACTGCAGACGCGCCCGCCTCCAGAGCCGCACCAATAAACGCCCGGCCATCTGAACTCAGCCCCGGCACAGCCAGAAACAGCTCACCCCCGATCAGCCTGCGGCTGTCGAGGGCCAGTCCTGTGAGGGTCTTGTCTTCATCCAGTGGAGGTTGATTCAGCTCCGCCAGCACTTCATTTAAAGACGTCATTTGACACGAGGTCATGTTCCATCCTGCTTCAGTTTTATAACTCCAGTCTGCTTCAGACCGGGTCTTTCAGCTGTCAGTACCTTTTCTTCACTGGGTCTGACACCCAGCATCCGCAAAGCCTGACCATTGACCCTGGAAAACACCGGACCGGCTATGACGCCACCGTAGTAATCTTGACCAGCCGGGTCATCAATAATGACAACAGTGGCAATGCGAGGATTTTCCACCGGAGCCACACCGGCAAAGAGACCCACGTAACGATCTTCAAGGTAGCCACTGCCACCCACTTTTTTAACCGTTCCCGTTTTGCCACCCACATTGTAGGACTTGACGGCACCGCGCCAGCCAGTTCCTCCTTTACCCATCACTTTGCCAAGCATTTCCATGACATCATGAGCCACATCTTCATTCATAACCCGAACACCATCAGGTGCTACATCACGCCTGATCAGTGATGCTGGCCTCAGTAAACCACCAGACCCCAGTACAGAATAAGCTTGTGCGAGCTGTAATGGCGTGACTGTCAAGCCATAACCAAAGGACAGGGTAGCCACTTCAATGTCGCTCCAGCGATCCTTATAAGGGAGAAACCCAGCCCTCTCTCCGGGAAAGCCCGTTCCCGGGCTCTGCCCGATACCGACACGGCGCAGCAGATCTACAACCTTATCGACACCGATATCCAATGCCATCTTGGTGACACCAATATTGCTGGACTTCTTCAAAACAGTTTCGACATCAATGGTTCCAAACCCCCTGACATCCTTAACCGCATTTTGTCCAACACGCATATAGCCAACGCCAGTTTTAATCCGGGTATAGCGATCATACATGCCCGTCTCCATAGCTGCCGCCACAGTAAAAGGCTTGAGGGTAGAGCCTGGCTCCACCAGATCAGTCATCACCCGGTTTCTCATTCGGTAAGGCTGAAGCCCGGTACGATTATTCGGGTTGTAGGACGGCTGATTGACCATAGCCAGAATCTCTCCGGTCTGGACATCCATCATCACCAGCGAGCCCGCTGTGGCTTTGGCCTTTTCTACAGCACTTTTCAGCTCACGATAAGCCATATACTGGAGCCTGGAATCAATACTGAGCATCAATTCCTTACCGGGTTGGGCGCTTTTCACGAGTTCGGCCTCTCTGGCAAGACGACCCCGGCGATCTTTCAGCAGCCTGCGGGTTCCCTCGGAGCCGGTTAACCAATGATCATATCCCAGCTCCACCCCTTCCTGACCTTTGTCATCAATACCGGTAATACCCACCAGATGCGACGTCACTTCACCCATAGGGTAGTAACGTCGCTGTTCATCAAGAATGTGCACGCCCGGCACTTTCAGAGCTTCGACTTTCTCACTCTGCTCCGGTGTCATCTGACGTTTAAGATAGATAAATTCCTTTGCTGCGTTGCTTGTTACCTTTTTTGCCAGCCAGCTTTCATCAACCTTCAGGGCAAATGCCAGCTTCTGCCAGTGCTCTGGTGCCTTGATCAAGTCCTGGGGGTCAGCCCATACAGTCATCACAGGGGCACTTACCGCCAAAATCTTACCGTTTCGATCAAATATGACGCCCCGGTGAGCGGGTATGGACTCATGGCGAACAGATCGTTTATCACCTTCGCTCTGAAGAAAATGACGATTTAAAACCTGAAGATCTACGAGGCGGTAACCAATCACCAGGCCAGCCATTATAAACAACAGCTGCAGAAGCTTGACTCGCCAGCGATAAGGAATAGCCCTTTCCTCGCCAGCGTGTTCTTTTCTGCTGGCACTGGCCGCTCTTGCTGCAGTTTTCACGGCATCACCATTTTGATACTTCCAGCGTCAGGCACTTCCATGTTCAACTCATCCCTTGCAATTCTCTCCACTCGCCCCGGACTGGTCAGGGAGCTGTGCTCCAAAAGCAACTTCCCCCATTCAACCTGGGCCTTGTTTCTCTGCTCAAACGCCTGCTGGAGTTCATTATGAAGCAGCCTGTTTTCATGCTTGACGAAGCTCACAGCCACCCCTGACACCAGAACACCGGCCAGCAATATTGCGCTGACTAAATTAGATTTCCGAAACAACGCCTGCAACGGTTTTCTATCCATTTCTACAGCCTTGTCAGATCAGCTTCTCAGCAATTCGCATGACGGCACTCCTCGCTCTTGGATTAGCTTTAACCTCCTGCTCGCCGGGCTTGATCGCTTTACCGACGGGCCGCATTCGTTTATTAAGCTGATCTTCCGTTACCGGCATCCAGCGCGGCAGTTCATCGCCTTTGGCCTGTTTTCTGATAAACCTTTTGGCAATCCTGTCTTCCAGTGAGTGGAAACTGATAACCACCAGACGCCCACCTGGTTTGAGTTCTTCCAATGCCGCATTCAGACAATCCACCAGATCATCCAGTTCTCGATTGATATGGATGCGGATGGCCTGAAACGCACGGGTAGCTGGGTGCTTCTTCTCTCTGGAAGGGCTGGCAGAGGCAATAATTCCAGCCAGGCGTTTCGTGGTCGTGATAGGCTCTAACTCCCTTTCCCTGACGATGGCCCGGGCAATTCTGCGCGAAAAACGATCTTCGCCAAGTTCCCAGATTACCCTACTGATTTCCTGCTCTTGCGCACGATTAATCCAGTCAGCCGCACTTTCTCCCTGCGAGGTGTTCATCCGCATATCCAACGGACCATCCTGCATAAAGCTGAAACCTCGCTCGGCGTTGTCTAACTGCGGCGAAGAAACCCCCAGATCAAGCAGAACACCTTCTACTTTCTGACCATCAAGGGCCTCTTCCAAATCAGCAAAAGAGCCATGATAAATGGAAAAACGGCTATCAATTTCAGCCAGTTCCCGGGCTGCAGCGATCGCTCTGGGGTCCTTGTCGATGCCTACCAGCCTGCCTCTGTCAGACAGCTTCTCCAGGACTGCACGACTGTGACCGCCACGGCCAAATGTCCCGTCGACATAGAGCCCGTCAGGATCTGTAACCAAAGCATCAACCGCTTCCTCTAACAGCACGGTGATATGCTGATCTGATTGCTCTTGCAATGTCATCTATCTTGTCCGGGTAAATACCCATCAGAGGGACAAAGACTGGAGCTCAGCCGGCACTTCAGCGGACCCACTGGTTTCCTGAAGATAATCATCTCGTCGCTGGTTCCAGCAGGCTTCATCCCACAGTTCAAATTTTTTGCCCTGCCCCAGCAGAATGCAGCGCTTATCCATACCTGCATAATCCCTGAGCAAGGGAGGTACTAAAACTCGTCCACTGCCATCCATATCAATGTCGGTAGCGTGTCCGATAAGAAGTCTTTGTATTCGGCGTGTCATCGGATGAAAACTGGGCAGGGCTTCAATCTTTGCCTGAATAGCCTCCCACTCATCCTGTGGATAAATCAACAGACAGGGCTCATCGGTATCAATGGTCGCCACCAGACTGCCTTCACAACGATCTTTCAACACCTGCCGATAACGGGTAGGTATCGCAAGACGCCCTTTGGCATCAAGGTTGATGGCATTAACCCCACGAAACAAACCGGTTCCCTCAAGTCAAATCAGCCAGAATGGCAGGCCGCAATTCGAAGAGAAAACGTGTTAGCCGACGTCCCTTTTCTCCACGTAATGCACACTTAACTCCACATTTATCCACTTTACTCCACTGAAGCACACTATAGAAACCTGAAAAACCCACGTCAAGGTCAGAATCTGTCTTATGGGTCAAATAATTGACCCCTCCAGAGACCTCACAGACAGTACCCTGTATTAAAAAAGTGCATAAAAATGAGCAGCTTGAAGAGGAGAGCTATTTAAGCCCATGAAGCATGAAAAGCGTCCGAAAAAAATTGTAAAAATTTCAGACAATTGAAGATTCTGGTACCCAAAGCCCCAGCTATCTGCTAACCGGACAGTCACACCTGGCGAAGCCGTTTCCGGCTGGATTCGGGTAATGAATAGCGGAAGAAAAAGTAAGTCTCGAGTTGGCCTGTAAGCCGGGTTCTGTCCAACCTGTAGACAGGTCTGGGCAATCATTCATCTGGGATGCCTGTCACCAGACACCTCAAGCAACCTACCCGAATCCAGTGCGGGTCACACCTCCAGGATTCCTATTTGGTCTTGCTCCAGGCGGGGTTTACCATGCCGTGAACTGTTACCAGTCACGCGGTGCGCTCTTACCACACCCTTTCACCCTTACCGGTCACCGCATGGTGACTTAGGCGGTCTGCTCTCTGCTGCACTTTCCGTAGGCTCTCGCCCCCCAGGCGTTACCTGGCGCCGCACCCTTTGGAGCCCGGACTTTCCTCCACCAGATACTGAAACAGCACCTGACAGCGACTGCCCGGCCAACTCGAGGCGGCGAATACTACCGAATGATTCCCTTCACTGCAATTCGTTCATTTCGCAAACTTATTATCTGAATCAATAACAGCTTATTTCATTGCGAGTGACAGCTCATAAAGCTGCTTCTTGCGATACCCGGAAACATCAGCAATCACAGCAGCAGCTTTTTTAGCGGGTAATTCCTGCAGCAACCGTTGCAGTAATTTAACGGTTTCAGAATCAACAGCCTCTTGCTTCTGCTCCTCAGCCCCCTCCACCAAAACCACAAACTCGCCGCGACACTGATTGGAGTCTTCCTGCAGTATTTTCTCCAACACTTCTACCTTGCCTGCCAGCACAGTCTCAAATGTTTTGGTCAACTCCCTGGCCAACACAATGTATCGATCTCCTCCCAACACTTCCCGAAAGTCCGCAAGGCTATCCAGAATTCGGTGTGTGGATTCATACACAGCCCAGGTATTTGTCATCGAGCCCAGCGCTTCGAGCCTTTTCTTCCTGCCAGAGGATTTGGCCGGCAGAAAGCCTTCAAAATAGAACCTGTCTGTTGGCAAACCACTGACCGAGAGCGCCGCCACAAGCGCACAGGCACCCGGCACAGGCACCACTTTAATACCCTGCTCCCTGACCATTCGCACCAATACAAAACCCGGGTCTGAAATCAGGGGCGTTCCGGCATCACTGATTAATGCCACAGAATCACCTTTCTGCAATCGAGCCAGCAACACCTCTGCCTGATGTCTTTCATTATGCTCGTGACAGGGAATCATGGGGGTCTCGACCCCGAAGTGATTAAGTAACTTGCGACTGTGTCGGGTATCTTCCGCCGCAATCACTGACACCTGCTTGAGCACCTCAATGGCTCTTGGTGTCATATCATCGAGATTACCAATGGGGGTCGAAACAACAAAAAGTGTACTTTCAGACATATCCTGCCAGCCAGTTTATCCAGTATGAAGGTCGTTCATAGCGGGGGAAAAATTAAGAATCAAACGACCATGAGTTTACTCTTATCATATCGTCGTTGACAGAATCCTGAGCTAGCTGATTTCCCAGCCCACGCCCATCAGGCTGACGCAATGACCCTATTGAGGTAGAATAGAAGAATCAAAAACAGTTCGGTCGTTGACTCCGATTTTATGAGCCAGAACCTTTCCAAACGCACTCTCATCACTACACTGCTGATCAGCGCAGTGCTCACAGGATGCTCATTACAGCCCAGCAAAGTTGCTGAACTGCCTGCACCCTCCCGCGAACTAACCCCGGAAGGAGCAGAACAGCTGCTGGAGCGAGCCGAACGCAGCTCATTTCCGGAGAGCGCCAGACTCAAAATTCAGGCCGCCGGGCAATTGATCGACAACCAGGTGGACAGGGCAAAAACCATTCTGGACAGTCTGAATTATGAAGAGCTACCTGAAACTCTTAAAGCAGAAGCAGCCGTGGCAAGAGCCCGCATTGCTGAGCAGGCAGGACAGAACCGGGAAATATTCCTCTGGCTGGATCGAGCTGCAGTCATCAACAGCAGTAACGCTAAGCTTCTGGATCAAAGCCATATCCTCAAAGCTCAAGCTTATAACCGCTTCGGGGAGTACGCTGCAGCCCTGGATGAATGGAGCATGCTGTCCAACATAAGTGAACTCGACCAACAATCCAAAAGCCGCGACGCCTTTTGGGAAACCCTGCTTAACGCACCTGAAGAACGCCTGATTAGCCTGGACAGTCAGACCAGCAACAAGACCATGAAAGGCTGGCTGCAACTCGCTCTGGTTTACCGCCCGGGCAAATCACTGAGCCAGCAACTGGCCGACTTGAGCAACTGGCGTACTCGCTGGCCAGGCCACCCTGCAACAGCCTACCTGCCAAAAGACATCAGTGCGCTTCAGACAGCCAGCACTCAGCAACCCGACAAAATTGCCCTTCTTCTTCCTGTCAGCGGCCCACTGGCCTCTGCAGGCAGAGCCATTCGCGACGGCTTTCTCGCTGCTTACCACCAGAACCTTGCTGATGATACCCTACCCGAAGTGAGCATACTGGACACTCACGGCAAGAACGTCGTCGAGCTGGCTAACAAAGCCAAAAATGAAGGCGCCAAACTGATCATCGGCCCTCTGGATAAAACTAACGTCGGCCTGTTAAAAGAAAATACGCCTGACAACCTTACGGTTCTTGCACTGAACAACCTCGAAGACAGCAGGGGCAACCCTGGACAAAAGAACAGCTTCTTCGAGTACGGTCTATCCATCGAAGATGAAGGCAAAGCTGCGGCCCGCCGCGGCATTCTGGATGGACACCGTCGTGTACTAATACTTCGCCCGGAAACTTCATGGGGTGACAGAGCCACCAACAGCTTTGTGTCCGAATGGACAAAACACGGTGGAGAGGTGGCCGGTGTTACTCAATTCAACAACAAAACCGAATTCAGCCAACTGGCTGGCCAGGCCCTGCTGGTTGACGAAAGTCAGAAACGTGCCAGAGAATTGAGCAGAGTTCTGAGAGAGCAACTGGGCTTTACTCCCCGCAGAAGACACGATATTGACATGATCTACATGCCTTCCAACCCCAAGGAAGCTCGCCAGCTCAAGCCTGCCCTCTCTTACCAGTTCGCTGGCAAGCTGCCTGTTTATGCCACTTCCAGCGCATACTCTGGTAGAGTTGACCCTGGCAGAGATCAGGATCTGAATAATCTCAGAATCCCTGTAATGACCTGGTACCTGCCTGGCCAGAAAAGCATTCTCGAGTCCAATATAAGAGCCACCTGGAGCAGCTCAAGAGGCCAGTATGGCAGTCTATACGCTATGGGAGCTGACGCTTTTAAGTTGTATCCTCGCCTGCAACAACTTGCCAGCCTGCCCGGCAGTCGTTTGGAAGGACTGACAGGCCAGCTTAGCATTAACAGCAAACATCATGTGGTGAGGGAACTTTCCTGGCAAATCTTCCGGGATGGTCGACTGAGAGCACTGCCTGTTTCGGTTCAAAAGAAAGCTGATGTTCTGGCAATTAAAACTTCTCAATAAAAAGGGGCTTTCCGCAGAAAACCGGGCTTTGGAATACCTCGAAGCCCGGGGCATGAAGCTGCTCAATAGAAACTATGCCTGCAAAGCAGGAGAGATAGATCTGGTCATGCTCGAAAAAGAAACACTGGTTTTTGTAGAAGTCCGATTTAGATCACAATCACAATTCGGTTCAGCTGCCGAGTCCATTACCCCCCGCAAGCAAAATAAAATCAGAAAAGCGGCCAACCACTTTCTCGCCCTGCACTCGAAGCATCAGCACAGACTTTGCCGCTTCGACGCTCTTTTGCTCAGAAATGCATCCATCCATGATGACGTAAACTCCGAAAAGCCTATAGAATGGATCAAAGGTATTTTTTAAACCTGTGTGCAACCAGACAACAGATAAAATGAGTAAATATCACTCGCTCTTCACTCCCCCAATAGATGATGGTAATAAAAAGGGGTAATGAAAAAAAAATCACGGTAAACTAACTGCTCTATTAAGTATCTGGCCAGGAGGCTGACCGAGAATAGACAGCCCTACGCGGCAACTTCTCCTGCGTTGCTCTAGCTCCAGCATCCATGCAGTCGTGCGGCGGCAGCAAATTAGTCTGAAAATTTCTGCCGCCCTCGTTAAGGGGTCGCCTAGACGGGCACTATTCTCGGTCAGCCTCCCAGATACTTGACATCCCTATGAACTCATAAGGCTTTCACGATTTTCAAATGCCCATAGCGAAAGAAAATGCCAGTTGCGAAACGCATGGCGTCGAACCATTCGGGATCTTGAGACATGCATGAGCGCATCACACAACATTTTTCAGACAGCATTGACGCCAAAATTCGTGCTGCTGACAGTTTGCCTCCCCTGATCGCCCAGGCATCCGAGCTTATGGTACAGACTCTGCTGAACGAAGGAAAAATCCTGACCTGTGGAAATGGCGGCTCCGCAGGAGATGCCCAGCATTTTGTTTCCGAGCTGCTCAATCGTTATGAGCGAGAAAGACCTGCATTACCAGCCATGTCTCTATGCGCCGACAGCCTGACATTAAGCTCAATTGCTAATGACACCAGCTTTCACGAAGTTTTCTCAAAACAAATCAGGGCACTAGGGCAACAAGGCGACATTCTTTTAGCGATCTCGACATCGGGCAATTGCCCCAATATCGTTCAAGCTATTCAGGCCGCTCATGATCGGGATATCCAGGTCATTGCCCTGACGGGTAAAAGCGGTGGCGATATGGCGAGATTACTGCATCCGGAAGACATCGAAATCCGGGTTCCGGATAATAGCTCTCCACGTATTCGGGAAGTTCATAAACTGGTCGTTCATTGTCTATGCGACCTGATCGATGAGTTCCTGTTTTCCGGAGAGTAAGTCTCGATGAAAGACTATTTCGACTATAAGACTGACCACATTTAATTCATCACCCATCAGGAGGTAACAAGGTGAAGCGTTTAAACGCTCTGATTTTAACTAGCTCACTCTTTCTGCTGGGGGGCTGTGCGACCATTGTAGGCAGCGTCAATGAAGACCCCATCCGAACAGACCCCACTGAACGCTCATGGGGTAACTTGATAGACGACCAAACCATTGAAACCATAGCCGCCGTTAACATTAATAAAGCCGATGAGCGGTTTAAAGACAGCCGGATTAAAATCGTCAGCTTCAATGGCACCGTGCTTTTAATCGGACAGGTACCCAGTAATGAACTTAAGCGCCTTGCAGAAGAAACCGCCGGGAATGTAAAAGAAGTTGACAAGGTCTACAACGAACTCACTCTGGGCAGTAATGCCAGCCTGCTTGAACAGAGCAATGACTCCTGGCTGACCACCAAGGTGAAAACGAACCTGATCCAGAGTGAAGAAGTTTCTGCAGACCGCATCAAGATCAATACAGAAAAAGGCACCGTCTACCTGATGGGGCTGACCACTCCCAGACAGGCACAGGCAGCAGTGGATATTGCCAGAAACACTGGCGGTGTTCAGAAAATAGTCAAAGTCTTTGAATATATTCAGTAGTCGAATAAGAGGAAAGCCCTGCGCCTTCCTCCCTCTTCCTTTATTTCTTACCACTAACGTTGATGAGAAAATTTACACAAAGATGCTGCATTTTTTTCACTCAGCAGCTCTTAAGTAAACGCTCATCCTTATTTGCCGAGAGTATGATGAATCAGACCAAAACCAACCAGGTCATCGTTATTGATTGCGGCAGTAGAACAACTCCCGAGATAAAAAACACCCTTTCCAGCCTGGGCACAGCTTCCAAAATTATTTCTTTGAGAAGCGCCAATCAATTCAATTTCAAACAGGCAGCAGCTGTCATTATTTCCGGTGGTCCATTCCTGTTTACTGACAGCCCTGAGAAAACAGAGGCGTTAATACAACAATTTGAATTCCTTCGAGAACCTCTCCCACCCACTCTCGGTATATGCCTTGGTCATCAGGCAATCGCCCTGACACACGGTGGCCAGGTCTTCAGGGGACAGGAAAGACGAGATCAAGACAGCATCACTGTTCTTGAAAAGCATGGTCTTTTTGAAGGCCTTCCAGCTGCCCCCCTCTTTAAAGAGGATCATTGCGAAGGCATTCAAGCAGGAGAGAACACAAGGATCCTGGCAGAATCGGAGTTTTACAACGTAGAAGCGATCAGCATCAATGATCGCCCGATACTTGGCGTACAGTTTCACCCGGAAGTGTCCGGCGATAACGGCAAGCAGCTTTTTTTAAACTTTATAAGATGGGCATCGAAGCAGAATAAAGACTCCTGAGTTCAACCAGGAGACTACTGCTGAGATTTGAATCCAAAGAATACATAAGATTCATACGAGGAGTGTCTTTCGTCGTCACTGAACGACTATCTTTGGTAATAGGGCTTGATCATCCGATCAGGAGAACGATGATGGCCAGGATGAGAACCAGACTGCTGCGCTTCATAAAACACTCCCGTACAACCATGATCATAGATTAGAAAAGGATTTCAGACCTGCAAGCAAAAATCCGGGATTTCTCAGCCTATCAAGCGCACATTTTCAGACGAGAGAATAACAACCAAAAAAAAAGGGGGGGGGAAAGAGCGCAATGAACGCTCTCTGTATGAAAATCACATACCGTTTCGGAAAGTCTTGTAATCAATAACACCGCTTTCACGCACACCTTTCAAAGCAAGTGCGTACTCTTTCAGGACAGCAAGACTGTAATCCATACGCTCTTGCACGTGGCGATCAGCTTCTGCATCCTCACCCGTCATAACAGAAGCCACATTTCGCACAATAAGGTGATCTGGAATGTAGCAGAGACGACAATTCTTATAGCTGCTTGAGCGCAACTCCATAACGGGATAAGAACCGCCCTGTTCAGCAGACACAGCTGTGATCAGACCCGGTTTATGCCCTAACTGCTGCGCCCCGAAGATCAGGAAAAAATTTTTCAGACCTGAAGGAACCATGCCATTCCACTCTGGCGATACCACTATAATCGCATCACTGGCGTTTAATCTGGCTTTCCAGGGAGCCAAAAGGGACTTCCACTCTTTATTGCCAGAAAAGATCGACTCATCCCACAATGGCAGAGGATTTTCTGCCAGATCAAGAACATCTACCTGATCAAACAGTGCCAGTGCTTGCGCACGCAGTTTGAGCACATGACCGATACGAGCACTCTGGGATTCCTTGCGGTGGCTTCCGCTAATAATAGTCAGGTTCATCAGGACCTCTTTTAACTATTCCGATTATCAAATACCAAGAAATAATAACCAGAACATTCTACTAGAGCGAAGCCAGCCTGGTCAGAAAGACCAAGCAAAAAAATAAACCGCAGAGTTTTAAGCCGCTACTAAAAATCTGACATAATCTGTAATTATGTAGAATTATCTACGCCGTCAACATGGATGCACGACGAATCGTGTCTAACTCCACTCTTGCGTAGGGTTTAGGGTCGAGCTGTAACCTGTCTCGACCATAATTATCAAGGTTAAAACTCGCACTGTAATCCCTATCATGCAGAGTTTTACATTTTGGACACCGCCACTCACGATCAGACAGAGTAAGATTGTCATTTACGTAGTCGCAAGTATGAACCGCACACTTCTTCGAGCTGGGAAAGAACCGATCTGCAATCACAACCTGGCATCCTCTCAGCTCTGCCTTGTATTCAACAAGTTCTCTCAGCTTACCGAAACCTGCGTCACTGATTGCTCTTGCCAGTTTGCGGTTTTTTACCATGCCTTTGACATTCAGATTTTCGAGGGTGATTATTTTGAATTTTGAAGTCAGATAATCACTTACCTCATGTATTGCGGCTGATCGCTGGTTACTTATCCGGTAATGCAGTTTGGCAACCGCTCGCTTGGCTTTCGCATAGCGGTTGCTTCCCTTTGTTTTGCGGCTTAAAGCCCTCTGTTTCCTGTTAAGGCGTTTCAGAGAGCCTTTCAGTTTCTGATTAGCAGCAAAGGTTTTGCCATTCGAACAAATAGCTAAATCTTTGACGCCAAAATCAACGCCTACAGACTCACTGCTTTGTGCTTTTGGGTCGTAATCCTGAGTGTCTACCAAAATAGAAACGAAATACTTTCCGGCGCGCTTACTGATTGTCACCTGACAGGGTGTTCCTGTGAATCTCAGCTCTTGGCGCATCTTGATGCGGGTTTTCAGTTTCTCAATGCGAAGTGTTCTGCCATCAACATCGAACTTGGGTTTTTCTCTGAGAGAAAAACTGTCGTGTAGTCCTCGCTTCTTGAATCTTGGATAACCTGCTTTTTCTCCTTTCTTCACCCGACGAAAGAAGTGAGTAAAAGCGTCATGAAGATCGTCGATTGTGTTCCTGGTGACACGTTGGCTGACTTCTGAATACCATGGAAACTCCAGCCTGAGTTCTTGGTATTTTTCATTCGCAGCCTTCTTTGACCATTTAACGCCTTCTTGATTGAAATGGGCTAACAGTTGATTGAACGCATGACGACGAGAACCACAAGCCCTATCAAGATAATCGGCTTGTTGTTTTGTCGGTCTGAGTTCAATCTTGTGAGCTAACAACATCTCGCAAAGTCTCAAGCATTTTTTCGTATAACCTGAGTTCGCCAACCTTCTATCTGCCTTTCACCACACCGATTGATATTTGCCTAAAATCTGTTGTCAAAGAAATAAACAGACATTCAGGTACACCAACATGCCTCAAGCTCAATACCAGTCTAAGAACCTCAACCACCTTGGCTTGGTTGCCGCTATGTGTCGGGAGTTAAAGATAGCCGAATACATTGATGCCCGTATCACAAATGACTCCGATGTTCGTAATGTCACTATTGGACAAGCTGTAGTTGCAATGATCATCAATGGCTTGGGCTTTACGGGGCAAACTCTGTACATGCTCCCTGAGTTTTTTGAGGATAAGCCGATTGACCGCCTTATCGGGGAAGGTATACAGGCTGAACACTTGAACGACAAGGTACTTGGTCGGGCTCTCGACAGTTTGTACGACGCTGGTGTTAGCGACTTGTATCTCAATCTGGCCGTCAAGGTCGTCAATCATCTGAAACTTCCTTGCAAGGCATTAAATCTGGATGGCACCAGCTTTCATGTGGATGGAGTCTATAACAGTCATGACAATCCAGACGACTTAAATTGTATTCATATCTGCCAAGGTTACAGCCGTGACCACCGGCCTGACCTGAATCAGGTAGTCTTGCAGTTAATGACTGAAAATCAGGCGGGCATCCCTGTGTTTATGGCCCCTGCCAGCGGTAATGTAAACGACAAAACCTGTTTTCAGGAAATTATCAAAAATCATCTGTCATGTTTTAAGGCCGCTTTGAATAGCCGCTATCTGGTTGCTGATGCTGCCATGTATGTTGCAGAAACCCTTCAGTTGCTTGATGAGCAAAAGCAGCTGTTTATCTCCCGGGTGCCCCTGAACATCAAGGAGGCAAAGGAGCTGGTCTGCAAAGCGCCAACCATGTCGCTGGTGCCTGTTGAAGGCTATGAAGATTACTACTCAGCTGAAGTGCCTTCCTGCTACGGAGGGGTTCAGCAACGATGGTTCCTGTTTCTCAACAAAAAGCGCGGGCTTAGTGAACGGAAAACATTGACCCGAAAGATGCAAAAGCAGTCACTGAAAGAGGCCCGTGATCTGGAGAAGCTGAGCAAAAAGGCCTTTTTGTGCCGGGACGATGCATTGAAGGCTTTTGCCTTGTGGCAGAAACAATCGAAACTTTGCCAAAGCGAAACAGAGCCAGAGGTTATCCGTAAACCCTGCTATTCGGGCAAAGGAAGACCATCGCCGGATAGCAAGCCTGATCACTTCGAGTACTTTGTGCAGGCTGAATGCTTTGTTTCCTGCGAGAAAAGGGAGCATGCAGAAGCCTCACTGGGTTGTTTTATCCTAAGCACCAATGAACTGGATAAAAATAGTTTGAATGCCTCTGAGCTGCTGTCTACTTATAAGTCGCAACAAAAAGTTGAAGGCGGCTTTCGGTTCCTGAAGAGCCCGGACTTTCTGGTATCTTCGCTCTATCTGAAGAAAGCGGAACGTATTGAAGCCCTGTTAATGGTGATGACTCTATGCCTGATGGTCTATGCTGCTATCCAGCACAGAATCAGGCAGGAACTGAAAAAGCAAAGTCGTGTATTTCCAGACCAGAAAAAAAAGCCCTGCCAGAACCCAACAGCAAGATGGGTATTTTTCTGTTTCCAGGGGCTTAGTGTATTAACGGTCAATAATCAGGAGGAGCATGTGATTGGCTTGAAGGAAAGGCAGTGGACGATCATTCAAATTTTGGGCATTTTTTACGAGTCCATGTATTCCTGATAGGGGTGGTGAAAGGCGGTTCTATAGAACAGTAGGCTTCCAGTAACTCTTGCTGCCTGTCTAAGTCTGGCTTTTGATCGTGACTGGATACTCTGCAATAGCAAAGCGTTGGCGCAGCTTCGTTACTGTAGCCTATGAATTCAGACACGTCGTAGTAACGAGTTCCACCTTTGGTCTTTCTGGCAGGAAGCAGCTCACCTGTACTTTCCCATTTTCGAAGTGTTACTGGGTCTGTACCAAGTAGACGAGCTGCCTCACCTATCTTTACTAATCTCTTATCTATGCTTGAGATTTTATAAGATAGTTTTAGATTGTAATAGATTTCTGCGAACTGTTTTTAACCCCGACTTATTTAACGACTTTCAGATTCGGCCTGCCAGGCTTGCGAGGAGTTTTATCGGACTGCTCTTCTTTTTCAACGGGTGCTTCCTGAGACTCCGGAACCGGTACAGCCTCCAGCTCAAAATGAGGAGACACATCCTCTTCCGACTCGGCAATGGGCTCAACTTCAAACACCATACCCTGACCGTTCTCGCGGGCATAGATAGCCATCAACGCGTCTATAGGCACCACTATGGTCAATGCCTCACCGCCAAAGCGACCGTCAAAGGTAATAACATCATTTTCCATATGCATGGCACGCACCGCTGCCGGGGAAATATTGAGCACTATTTGATTATCCTTAACATATTCTCTGGGCACCTCTACGCCTTTACGGGCAGTATCCACAAGAATGTATGGGGTGCAGTCATTTTCAAGAATCCAATCATAGATTGCTCTGGCAATGTAAGGGCGACTGCTGGTCATTGTCATAATATGTCTCCATCCAGGCTAACTTCCGACGGCTGTCTGATCCAGGAGCCATCAATAGCCACTATAGAAGAAGTCCCCTGACCCTCTCCGTAGATAAGGTCGTCGCAAAAGCAGCGAGCAAAGCAGAGCCACTTTTTAACGCCGTATCGGCGAAGTGCACCATTTTTGCGACAGCCTCTGAAACAGAGAAAACACTTCTAATCTGCAAAGAGCTTTGGCTTCCTTGAACAATCATCTGACAGTCAAAGATTCAAAGATACTCTCAACTCATGACTGCTTAGCCAGACTCATAAGCCCCGACAGCCAGACTGCCAGGGTCCACTTAAAATCAAAGAGTGTCACGCATCTCTTTTTCAATTTCAGACAGGCTTTCTTTGAAGGATTCCCGCTCGAACAAACGTTCAGCATAATCCAGGATTGCCTGCCCCTGCTTGGGCAGCTCAATACCCATCGCAGGAAGCCTCCAGAGAATTGGGGCCACACAGCAGTCCACCAAGGTGAACTCATCACTCATAAAGAATGGCTTTTCAGCAAAAATAGGCGCTACGGACAGCAGGCTTTCACGAAGCTCTTTACGAGCACGGGCCGCAGGCGTCTCTTTGGTTTTTGGGTCCGTAATAGCATCTACCAGGCTGCACCAGTCTTTCTGGATGCGGTGCATCATCAGACGGCTCTGGGCACGACTGACCGGATAAACTGGCAACAGAGGAGGATGAGGAAAACGCTCATCCAGATACTCCATCATGACGCTCGGCTCATAAAGCACCAGCTCACGATCAACCAGAGTTGGAAGACTATTATACGGATTGAGATCAGACAGTTCCTGAGGCAGGTTTTCAGGACTTACATCCTGAATATCTACCGCGACCCCTTTTTCGGCCAGAACAATACGAACCCTGTGACAGTAGTGGTCAGATGGATCCGAGAAAAAAATCATGGATGACTTTTTGGCAACTACAGCCATGAAGTACCCCCGCCTCATGCAAAGGAAAAGAGCTCCCGAGCGAGTCAGCTTACTCATTCGATCCCATAATTCAGATGAGTAGTGCTGACTTGACGGGCCGACACAAGAAAATAACGGGTTATCTTAGCAAACTTTACGCCCTGCGGAACAGGCTCCACGAAAACTTTCGTGAAACAAGAGCACAATAACCCAAAGAACAACCCTAAAAATCCGAACAAACAAGCTAAAGACCAGTGAAATCAGCAGGCTTTCTCAGAAGCTAATCAAGATCTTTTGAGGAAAACAAATTACTTCCAGCCAGGAACCGCACTGCCTTTAAACAACTCCCTGGCTTTTTCTTCTACTGCCGGAGTATGGTAAGACTCGACCAGAGTCTGAATGCGAGGATCTTCTTTATTGTCCTCACGTGCCACAATCAGATTGACATAAGGCGAGTCCTTACCTTCAACCAGCAGTGCATCTCGCTCTGGCAGCAGACCTGCTGGCACAGAGTAGGTTGAATTAATGAAAGCCAGGTCAACATCATCCAGAGACCGAGACAGTTGGGCAGCATCCAACTCAACGAACTGAAGGTTTTTTGGATTTTCAACAATGTCAGCCGGTGTCGCTTCAAGATTACTAGTGTCTTTGAGCTTAATGAAGCCCTTTTTATCCAGCAGGATCAGTGTACGACCTTCATTACTTGGATCGTTTGGAATCGCCACTTTAGCTCCATCTTTAAGCTCGCTGATATCCCTGATTTTTCTGGAGTATGCGCCAATCGGATACACAAAAGTATTACCAACAGCAGCCAGCTTGAAACCCCGATCACGAATCATGCTGTCCAGATAAGGTTTGTGCTGGAAGGCATTAGCGTCAATAGAACCATCTGCCAGAGCCACATTGGGAGAGACGTAGTCAGAAAATTCGACCAACTCAACATCCACTCCATGATCTTTTTTAGCAATGTCAGCGGCCACTTTCATGACGTCAGCCTCCGGCCCCGCCATAACACCTACTTTCAAAGGACCTTCCGGGGAATTCTCAGAGCCACACCCCGCTAACAGGACACTGGCAACCACAAGCACTGCACCAGCAAGTGCTTTTAATTTATTGACTGCAAACATTTTTCACTTCTCCATTCAGCCAGTTCTCCGGAACAAAGCACTGAAACAGCTTGTCCCATGCAATGATTTAATTTGCAAACACTCAGCGAGTTCTGTCGTAATAATTTTGCAAACGGTCGCCAATGCTCTGTATCAACTGCACCAGCACAATAAGCACCACCACAGTGGCGAGCATGATGACGCCATCAAAACGCTGGTAGCCATAGCGAATACCCAGGTCACCAAGACCGCCACCGCCAATGGCTCCCGCCATGGCCGAATAACTGACCAGGGTCACCAGAGTAATGGTCATACCATTAATCAGCCCGGGACGTGCTTCGGGCAGTAATACCCGACTGACAATTTGCAAAGGTGTTGCGCCCATGGATTGGGCTGCCTCCACCAGTCCTGGAGGCACCTCATTGATAGCACCTTCAGCAATACGGGCAACAAACGGGATAGCTGCCAGGGTCAGCGGCACAATTGCGGCCGTTGTCCCGATAGAGGTTCCTACCAACAGGCGAGTCAGAGGAATAATCGCTACCAGCAGTATAATAAACGGCACAGAACGTGTAGCATTGACGATGGCGCCCAGCACTGAATTCAGAACTGCATTTTCTTTAATACGTCCGGGTTTGGTTATATATAGCAATACACCCAACGGAATACCAAAGAGGAAACTGAGTCCGCCAGAAACCGTTGTCATGTATAGGGTTTCCCAGAGCGCCTTCCCCAGGAGAAGCCAGGAATCAGCTGACATAGCCCAATACCTCCACCTGCACATTGTCTTTAAGAAATTTCATGGAAGCCTCAACATCTGACTCCTCGCCCATAATTTCTACCATCAGAAAACCCATGGACTTACCATGAACGGTTTCAATGTCGGCTTGCAGAATGACAAAATCAGTACCAAACTGCTTCGCCGCCCGGGTAATCAGGGGCTCCACTACCCGCTGCCCTACAAAGGTAATCCGCACAACCGGCCTTGAGCCTTCTGTTGGCTGTGATTGAAAACGACTTTCCACTTCAGCCGCCGGCTTTTCGTGGATAGCGCTGCGGACAAACTCTCTGGCCAGTTCCGTTTCTGGATTCAGGAAGAAAGATTCGACATCATTTTCCTCAATCAGCTGACCATGGCTTAATATGGCAACCCGATCACAAATTGTTTTCACAACATCCATCTCATGAGTGATAATCAGCACAGTGATTTTCAACTCACGATTAATATCTTTCAAAAGTGCCAGAATCGATCGCGTGGTCTGAGGGTCCAGTGCCGAGGTAGCTTCATCACACAGCAGAACTCTGGGCTTACTGGCCAGGGCACGAGCAATAGCCACCCTCTGTTTCTGCCCTCCTGAAAGCTGGGATGGATAGCTGTCCCGCTTTTCTTTCAAACCGGTCAAATCCAACAGGGGAGCCACTGCTGCTTCTATTTCTTGCTTACTGGCACCGGCCAGTTCCAGTGGCAGCGCAATATTCTGATAAACCGTTCGGCTCGACAGTAGATTGAAGTGCTGGAAAATCATCCCTATGTTGTGACGAGCCAGACGCAAGCCCTTCCCAGCCAGCTGAGTAAGGTCCTGCCCGTCCACTATGACCTGACCCAAGCTGGGGTGCTCTAACATATTGACACAGCGAATCAGTGTGCTCTTGCCAGCACCACTTGAGCCAATCACGCCGTAGATTGACCCTTCAGGGACACTGAGATTAATGCCATCCAGAGCCCTGACCTCTTTGCCTCCTGCTTTAAACACCTTGGTAAGGTTTTTCAGTTCTATCATCATCACTCCTGCCTGATTCAGATACAATCAGGGCATGACTGCCTGAGTTATACTCAGTCAGTTCAATCAGTTCTTCTGCCTTGCCGGGTTGCATGGGATAAGTACCTGATCAGGTATTCACTGCCCACTCGTAGGCTTCAGCCTTCAGATCGGTTAAACGACCTCTTTTTCAAGGGCAAAAAAAAACCACTCTGTGCTAAACAGAGTGGTTTTTTCATGAATTCGTTCATAAACCCTTCTTTTAGCGGTATTTCTATAGCGCCCGCAAGCCAAGACAAATCAGCGCATTTTCGGCATCCTAATCGACACCAAAACTAAAGTCAACAGCCGCTACCGGCAGAGAACGCAAGGTCTGCGTAGCCTGAAAGAATCGATTATCGAACACCGGAAGCAATAGCACTGACACCGGCAATGCTGCAAAGAACCAGTAAGGCATGACGAATCATTCTTTGATCAATCCGGTGGGATAGATGGGAAGCAATTTTGCTCCCCAGCAATACGGGTGGAACCAGCATCAGGGCATCCTTAAAGTCATCAAGCTCCACCATGCCACCTGCCGATAGAAATATCAGTGAGATCGCACTGCTGAAAACGAAATAAATGGACATGCTGGCCCGAATTTTATCCCCGGTTTCATTCTGCATGACCAGAGCTATCGGAGGTCCGCCAATAGATGATGTTGTACCCGTGATGCCAGAAATAACACCGGCAACAAACAAACTGGACCTGGTTGCCCGGACTTTTACAGAAAACAAACTCACAATGACAGCCATAAGAACAGCCACCCCTATAAAAAGGCTCATATGCTCTCTGGAGGCCACAACCAGAAGATAAGCTCCCAGCAGTGAGCCCGGAACTCTGCCAGCCACAGCATACTTCATCTCTGCCAGATCCAGTGCCCCCCGATACTTCCTGACCGTCAATAAAGACAGCAACATCGCCATGCAGATCAGAGTACCCGGCACCAGAGACGGCGCAACAATAAAGAGGATGGGAGCGGCTACCACCGCCATACCAAAACCAATCATGCCCTGGATCAAAGCTCCGAGGAAAACAACGACCATGGCTATCAATTGCGGGTATAGGCTCAGATCCATAACATCACAGAAATATCAAATATATCAAAAGGGGATATAAATATAACCGCTTGTTATGTACAGAATCCACTGTCATTTATACCCACAAGAGGCTTGTTACGACAGTGGACGTTTACCATCCAAACAACTGCCTGTATGAAGTCACCGGGTCAGGCGCTGACCGTACCAGATGTTTTAATTGATTGTACGTTTAATCAAAAAAAATCAACAAATTGCATGATTTCATTTATTCATTAATCAAGTTCGGAGTTTGGAATGCGCACTCCATTAACATCTATCATCGCATCCCGGAGGAAAGGCGGCCATTGTGATCGGTCCAGCTTAACCGATGGTTTCAGCGGTTCAATCAACTTTAGACTCCTGGCCAAGTATTCCTTTTTCTGTTTTTCTGAGAGAGGTTCATCGGAATATGAATTTACATCCTTATCAATCTTCCAGCAGAAATAACTATACAAATTCCGGGGATTAAAAAAATTACCCACAATCATCGGAATAACACACTGACCAACAATGCCTGCTTCGGTTTCACTCAGAAACTCACGACACGGGTCATGCGGAGACCTGTTCAATTGAAACAGAATATTTGACAAGTGATAATCGAACCGTTGTTTATCATAATCATCGGGAAATATTCTCCACTCATATTCATGGGTTTCAAGATCAACAAGGTTAAATGCAAGTTGGCCCAGGGCTTTTCTGGTACGTTTCAGATATTCGAGTGTATTTTTTACACTGACTATCTTTTCATGCTCCTGCCATTTTTTTCTCATTCTGTCTTGTTGCTTCTGTGGGTAATCGGAAATAGAGCGTTCAAGGCTTTCTTCCTGCTCCTTAAAAAGCTGTTTTACCCTGAGGTATTCATTATTGAAGGATGCTTTAATCTTTCTCACAACATCGGCAATGGCAATGATTGAATGGATATCAGCATTTTTTAACATGCTGGCTCGAACTGCATGATAAAGATCATGCTGCATAAACACGAGAATCCATCGAGCAGACAAGCGGTCAGCAGTTTTCGGCAAAGGATGGCCAGGAAACGGAATAGCCATATCTCTGTATCCTTTCAGGCTGCCGATTCTAATGTCTTCAGGCGAACTGATCCCGATCACTGGATTGATTTTATGGGCTTCTTCCTGGCAATAACTATCAATGAAAGCTTGTCGCAACGTGATGGACGGACATAACATCCAATCCCTGCCGTAGCTATAAAATAAAACGTCGAAGTGTACGGCTGACAGGGCTTTTTGCATCGTCAGCTGTCCTTGGTCTTTGTCTTTATAAATGGGGAATTTGCAGTGCCAGAAACCGGCCTCAACCGCAGGTGCTTTTTTAAGCAAAAGCTGCATTTTCCGTATGATGGAATTTACTTTATAAGAATAACCGGGAAAAAACATCCGCGACCTTATCAGTGAATACGCTATGTTTTCCCATGCGCATTCATTAACTTCCCCATTATCATCAAACAGCTTGTTATGCCGAATTTCAAATGAATCAATTTCCTGCATACCCTCGAGGTAAACGCCCTGCAGAGTAACCAGGGTGGCAAATTCATTGCTGCTGATTTTCTTTTCCCGAAATGCACGGAGTGCTGCATAGGCAAAAGTATCAGATTTTAAAAAACTGAGGTGCTCGGTAGTGATTTGTTCTGGTGTGCGACAACACTGGGCAATCTGTTCAAGCTGCGGTGTGGTAATTGCGTTTACCTTCTCCATAATCAATGGTTGTTGGTCTGTCTTAATTCTACGAACAACTTCTTTAAATGCCTTTGCATGGTCATCAGTGACTGGTAAATCCAGAGGGCTTGAAGATGTTCCTTTAACGTCTCTGTCCTTCAAATCCGTTGAGGGAGTTGCTGAATATCTCTGATTGCCAGGCAACACAGTATCATCACTCGTGCTGCTAACACATCTGAATGAGCCGGTGATGGTGCGCCAGATAGCACCAAAGCGACTTGGCGCAGTATTTTCGGACCTTGAAGACGCCGGGTATCCGCTTGCCCCGATAATACAGGAAGGGGTCATAATTCTAACCTCCATGTTAGTTATTTCGTTAAGCATTGCAATTTTGACCCGGCAGAGCATAAAAAGTTCCGGGCCATAAGCCACAGAAGATACTCTTCGCTGCTTCTGGCGCTCCCGGGCCAGCCGATTGTTTTTCAATTAACGACAGTAATCCGGGACCTCATGAGATGACTCAGAACCCTGCCAGACTGCTATCCATTCAAGGCCCGTTATGCAAGAATACTTTTCCTGATTGTTTAGCTTTATGTACCAGAAGTCATTTACATGCCCGATATTTTCGTAGCCGATTATTCAAACCCTAATCATGGTCAGGCCATTGTTGAATTGCTCGACCACTACGCCAGAGACCCAATGGGTGGAGGAATGCCTCTAAGCAGCTTCACCAGAGAACATCTGATTCAGGAACTGTTAAAACGTCCTTTTGCATTTTCGGTGCTCTGTCTGGTTGATGGACAACCGGCCGCTCTGGCCAACTGCCTGGAAGGATTTTCTACTTTTGCCTGCAAACCTCTGATCAATATCCATGATGTGGTGGTTAATGAGTCATTCAGAGGTCAAAGCCTTTGCAGAAAACTTTTCGAAAAAGTTGAACAGGTCGCCAGAGAAAAAGGGTGCTGCAAAATCACGCTGGAAGTTGTGGAAGGGAATCGTGTAGCTCAGGCTGCTTACCGAAAGTTTGGCTTCTCGGGTTTCGAACTGGATGAACAGCTCGGAAACGCCCTGTTCTGGGAGAAAAAACTCTGACTTCTCACCTTTCGCTCAAAGGCACAGATATGTCCGGAAAGTTCGTTAAAGTTGGCCAGAAAAATCGCCTGAAAGTCGTCGATAAAGCAGACTTCGGCGTATTTCTGGATGGCAGACAGTTCGATGAAATCCTGCTACCCAAAAGGCACGTGCCTGCAGACTGCGTTGTTGGGGATGAACTGGATGTCTTTGTCTACCTTGACTCCGACGACCATCTGATCGCAACGACAGAAACACCACTGGCCTGTGTTGGTGAGTTTGCGGCTCTGAAAGTCAAAGAAGTCAATCCGGTTGGAGCCTTTCTGGACTGGAATCTGGGCAAGGATCTGCTGGTACCCTTTCGTGAACAAAAAACCCGTATGCGTGAAGGTGGACGCTATGTTGTCTATCTCTACCAGGACGAAGAAACAAGACGCATCGTAGGATCTTCAAGGCTGCATAAGTTCATTGATCGCTCAGCAGGAGAGTACCAAAACGGCCAACCTGTATCCCTTCTGATTTACGATAAAACCGACCTTGGCTATATGGCCATTATCAATAACAGATACCAGGGACTTTTGTTCAGCCAGGAAGTAAACGACTCTGTTAAACCAGGTGATAAAGTACAGGGTTATATCAAGCGTATCAGACCGGATGGAAAAATAGACCTCTGCCTGAAAAAGCCCGGCTTTGATCAACAGGCGATGGACTCTCTCAGTCAACAGATTATGGACAAACTGGCAGCTGCCGGAGGTTTTCTTCCTATGAACGATAAAACCGATCCTGCTGAAATCAAACGGGTCTTCGGAGCCAGCAAACGAGCCTTTAAAATGGCGCTGGGTGGCCTGTACAAGCAGCGTCTTATTAAAATTGAAACATCAGGTATCCGCAGCAGCCAGTGATTAACTTTCTGGCTGCAAACTTTCTATAGCCCGAAAGATACTGGAAAAATCTTTCTTACCCATTCCCCCGGAAACATGGCGGCTATACAGCTCATAAGCAAGGCCACCCAAAGGGGTCATAGCCTCACTGCCACTGGCAGCCGCCATCGCCAACCCGAGATCTTTCAACATCAGCTCGCTCATAAAGCCCGGCTCATAATTCCTGGAGGCCGGAGCGTTTTCCATCAGACCGGGACATGGATTATAAACCTCCAGTACCCAGTTTTTTCCTGAACTGGCCAGCATAATGTTGGAAAGTACCGCTGGGTCAAGGCCATTTTTGATCCCAAGATTAAGCGCCTCCGAGGTGCCAATCATTGAGATGGACAACAACATATTATTGCAGGCTTTGGCCACCTGACCAGCTCCTGGTCCACCGGCCAGAAAGACATTCTTACCCATGTCCAGAAGTATCGGTCTCACCTTTTCAAACACTTCAGGGTCGGTTGCTCCGCACATAAACGACAGAGTGCCTTCAGTCGCACCCGCAACGCCACCGGACACAGGCGCATCAATCATTGACTTCCCTCTCCCGGCAGCAGCAGCCGATAACTTTCTGGCGGTGTCCGCATCAATGGTACTGGTGTCGACAAGAATGGCAGAAGTCGGAGCGGAATCCAGCAACCCCTGATCCAGGTAGAGACTTTCTACATGCTTACCGGCGGGCAACATAGAAATAACAAACTCGGCTCCTGAACATGCCTGCTCTGCACTGGCCGCAGCTTTTGCTCCCAGAGCGGCCAGAGAACTCACTGCCTCGGGAACAAGGTCAAATACACTCACATCGTGACCGCTCTTGACCAGATTAGCCGCCATGGGTGCTCCCATATTACCAAGACCGATAAACGCTACCGTTGCCATGATCTGCACTCCCGGGTGTTTGTTGTTGTCATGTCAGCGCAATCAAAAAGAGTGATACCAATATAATATGCAGGATTCCGATGGAAACTAAAACCCATGTATTTAACGACCTGAAGCCTGCTTCAAAGCATCAGTATCGTCCAGAACTGCACACCCACTGATTATTTTTTACACAATCAGGCCAGACGAAACTGTACTTCAGAATATACTCATCCGCACGTATACAATACTGACATTTCTGACACCCCCCCCTAAGGAAAGCGAATACTACGGCCACATACCCCTTTAGGGGTACTGTCAGGGTTGTTTGTGGGTTTATCGATTACGAATAAATACGATCTAATTAATTACATCATTGTCTTGATTATCCTGAACAAGATGCACACAATCCGGCAATCATAGTTATTAGTTGTAAACTGAACACGATGCGCAAGTACGAAGATTCTCTACCACTCAAATTACTTAAGGCCAGAGAGGCTGCCATGAGCTTCTTCCGTCCCATGCTGCAAGAACACTCCATTACTGAACAGCAATGGCGCGTGATGCGGGTTCTGAACGACACCGACGAGATGGAAACCAAACAGCTGGCTGATGCCTGCTGCATTCTGAGCCCGAGTCTGACAGGCATTATCCAGCGTCTTGAGCAACAGGATTATGTCAGCCGCCGCAAGTCATCAGAAGACCATAGACGTATTTTGGTCAAAGCCACTCCTAAAGCCAGGAAACTGTTGGACGAGATGACCCCTATGGTGGAAAACAGTTATAGCCGTCTAACCCAGGGTTTAAGTCAGGAAAAGATGGAGCGACTGAAAGAACTGCTTGATGAAGTCAGTCTGTTAACCAACTGATATCTGTTATTTTAATTTTATAATCGGCAGGATATCGGCTGAGTTAGCCTGTCAGGTATGCCCTGAGGGCTACAACCCCTCTTTGCCGATATCGCACTTATCAATACTAACGAACAGACTACTGTGCCTGCATAAGAATAATTAAAACTGCCACCCTCCTGCACCTGATCAAGTCAGGATTCATCTTTATTTGATGTATAAATTATTAAACTCCCCCAGAGTAAAATCATGATGAAAACCGTTTTGAGAAGTGCTGTTCTATTTCTGGCGCTAGGTAGTTCTTTCGCTTTTTCTGCTGGCGAGTCTTCTACTGAAGTACTGGCGCACAGCACAGCCAGCTGGGATGGCACCCCTCTGAGAGGTGTCACCCTTGAGAACCCTGAAGTCCGTGTACTGCGTATTGCCATTGCCCCAGGCTCAAGACTGCCCATTCACAAGCACCCTGTAATCAATGCAGGCTACCTGGTTAAAGGTGAATTAACGGTGGTTCGATTGTCTGATGGCAAGAAACTGGACCTGAAAGCCGGTGATGCGCTGGTTGAGATGGTAGATGAGTGGCATTACGGAGTAAACACATCGGATGAGCCTGCAGAAATCGTTGTTGTTTATGCCGGTAATGAAGGCCAGGCTATAACGGTGTTTAAAGAAGAAGAACAATAACCTGTGAGTTTCCACGCTGAAGAAGTTGATGCCTGCAAACCAGAGTTTTGCGACAACCTTTTAAATACCAGAAAGGTGGCAAACCACTCAGGTGATGATCCACCAGGAGCCTGACCGAGAATAGCGCCCATCTAGGCGACCCCGTAGCGAGGACGGCAGAAACTTGAGGATGAAAATTCGGTTTTGTGAGGAGAATAGCGAGCTATTTGACGAACAAAAGCGGATTTTCAGACCAATGTGCTGTCACCGTACGACTGCATGGATGCAGGAGCTAGAGCAACGCAGGAGCAGTTGCCAACGACTGCATGGATGCAGGAGCTAGAGCAACGCAGGAGCAGTTGCCGACGACTGCATGGATGCAGGAGCTAGAGCAACGCAGGAGCAGTTGCCGACGACTGCATGGATGCAGGAGCTAGAGCAACGCAGGAGCAGTTGCCGACGACTGCATGGATGCAGGAGCTAGAGCAACGCAGGAGCAGTTGCCGACGACTGCATGGATGCAGGAGCTAGAGCAACGCAGGAGCAGTTGCCGCGTAGGGCAGACTCTTCTCGGTCAGGCTCCTGGCAGCGCGACTTTTCTTTCACTGATTGACCCGATTCCACGACCGGCCATAGCGATCGCTTCTGCCGACACTGAAAGCTGAACATAAGAGCCACACCAGAAACTATGCCAGAAAAGTTTCTCGATAAGCGAACCCGCCTAAGGTCTAAACTGAGCAGGTTATTGCACTTACCGCTTAAATCCATCTGAGGTCTTTTAGCAAAAAAAGGTATATTCAATGAAGAATTATAATGTTTTTGCGTTGATAATCTTTGTGTTAGGGGTTTTGGCTGCAGTTAATGTTAACCACAAATATGAAGGCAATTTCGAATTACTCGAGCCGACTTTTCATTATGGCTTTTGGTCGCTGCTTCCCGGATTAGTAACGATAGCCTTGTGCCTGATCACCAGAGAGCCATTAACAGCCTTATTAGGTGGCATCATTATTGGTGCAATTATGCTCGGTCAATACGACTTGACTGACAAAGTGATTATTCCCAACCTGGCTAAAAAAGGCACTGCATCAATACTATTACTGTATTTATGGCTTCTTGGCGGCCTCTTGGGAGTTTGGTCCAAAACGGGCGCTGCACAGGCATTTGCCACCTTTATGACCAAATACTTTGTAAAGGGTGAACGTTCCGCAAAAATTGTCGCCTGGCTTCTGGGTGTTCTCTTTTTCCAGGGGGGTACAATAAGTACCGTACTGGTAGGCACTACTATACGTCCGATTGCTGATAAAGCGAAAGTCAGCCATGAAGAAATGAGTTACATTGTCGACTCAACGGCTTCTCCTATTGCTTCTGTACTGGCATTCAACGCATGGCCTACTTACGTGCAGGCATTAATTTTTGTACCCGGCGTATCATTTCTGGCAACGGAAGCGGATCGTTTAGCTTTTTTCTTTAGCAGTGTGCCTTTCAGCTTTTATAGTATTTTGGCCATTAGTGGAACACTTTTACTGTGTCTGAATATTACTTGTTTTTCCGGCCCCCTCATGAAAAAAGCACATATAAGGGCTCTGGAAACCGGACAGCTGGACGCTGCAGGCGCAAAGCCGCTCAACACCACCGAACTACAAACAGCGAAAGTTCCCGATAATTACAGGCCGCATGTTCTGGAATTCATTATTCCTTTGGTCAGTCTGATTGGTATCGCTGTCTTAACGTTCATCTACCTGGGCACTCCAAAAGTTAACTGGGCCTTCGGAATCGCTTTATTGCTCTCTGCTTCCATTGCCATCGCTAAAGGTATGTCATTGTCCAATGTCGTTGAAGGTTTTGGTGATGGGTTAAAAGGTGTGGTGGTTGCTTCGGTCATCCTGATGCTTGCGGTGATCATTGGCAGTATCAGCAAGGAAGTGGGCGGAGGATCGTATGTCGTGTCGCTACTCGGCGAGCAGCTTCCCTATTGGTTATTGCCGGTAATTTTACAGCTGATGACTATGATCATTGCTTTTTCAACGGGTACCAGCTGGGGAACCTATGCAATCACCTTTCCGCTCACCATGCCTCTTGCCTGGGCCATCGCGCAATCACAGTCATTAGCAAATCCCAAGCTGTTTATGATGGTATGTTTTGCCACAGTACTGAACGGAAGTGTGTTCGGAGATCAATGTTCACCTATATCCGACACAACCATATTAAGCTCGATGACCACTGGCTGTGACCTGATGGATCATGTTAAGTCTCAGATCATTCCGGCAATATTTGCTGCCTCACTAGCGGCTTGTTTATGGACAGCAACCGCCTATTTTTTTGCATAAGTCTTTTTCAGTCAGCAAAGTAACCCGTGCCGAGAAATCTCGCGTCTAAATCCGGCAGGTAAAAGTTCATTCCGGGCGCTCATCAACCTAACAATTCAGGTGTGTTAGATGAGTTTAAGAAAGCTCTTTTTGGCATCAGTTTTTCTTATATCATTGCCTGTATACGCATATCAGGTCTATAAGGTTTCATCTCCTTTACCTTATGAATCATGTTCTTGTGAGACGGCAACCATTTTTAAAGTAGATGATCTACATTTTATGGCACACAGGTGTGGTGGGAGGTATCTGAGCACACGGATTAAGATCGAAAGCTTCGATGTTGAAGCTCAAACGCTTCGAATTCGTATTGGTCCCGTTTGGTATAAAGTTGCGATTCTTGGACAGGAATCAAAATGACAGTAGTGATGTAAGACCGTCTCCTTCCGACAATCCGGGTGTGTTAGATGAGTTTGAAGTTACAATTCGTGAAGATTGTTTAATCTGAGAGCTGAGAAGAAGGCGTGAAATCAGTGGAGAACAGCGCCACAGTTGCTACATTATTGCCAGTAGCTTTTTATTTTCTGAACGAACCACGGCTCCCTCCAGTTGAAAAACCTCGAGAGTCAGACATACCCATGGCGCTGGTAGCCTGCCTCATCGGAGAAAAACCTTCGCTCGCGCTTCGCAACGCTGAGACCAGACGGTGCCGGGAGCCTGAGACAAAAACAGCTTTGAACCGGTATTACCGCCTCCCCGGATCACTGAATGCTGCTGAAGCCTTAAGGGGCGGTATTTCACAGTACGAGTGCCCACATCTCATGTCTGAGTTAAAACCTGTAGAACCCGAAATCTGGAACGGACGGGTAGATTATGATGGTGACCCGCAGCAGACACAACGCTGGTACCAGAAGATTAAACCCTTCTCAGAACACTCAGGCTCTTGCGGCCTGGCATTGCTGGGGCTGGCCTGTGACGAAGGCGTGAGACGCAATCATGGCAGGGTGGGCGCCGCCAACGGCCCGGACCTGATTCGAAAATGCCTCGCCAATCTCCCCTGGAACCGGGACGATGGACTTTATGAGCTGGGCAACGTCTACTGTCAGGATGGCGATCTGGAGGGAGCACAGAATCAATTCAGTCAAACACTGGTAAAAGCCCTCAAGGAAGGCTTGCTGCCTGTTGGTCTGGGGGGTGGACACGAAATAGCCTGGGGAAGCTTTAAAGGTCTGGCAGACTTTCTGACTCAGGATCACAAGACCCCCAAAGGATTGAATATTGGCGTAATCAATTTTAATGCCCACTTTGATCTAAGAAAGCCAGAGAAAGGCGCCAGTTCCGGAACCCCCTTCTGGCAGATAGCTCAGTTCTGCGATTATCAGAACCTCGATTTTCACTGTATGTGTCTTGGTATCAGCCGCAGCAGTAACACTCAGGCGTTGTTCGAACGGGCCGATGCGTTCAATGTGGCTTATATCACCGATGATCAGGTTCACAGAGATAACCTCGATTTTCTGATCGAAGAACTGACTTGTTTCACCTCAATGGTCGATCATGTTTATTTAACCATTGATTTGGATGCCTTTCCTTCCTACCAGGCTCCGGGGGTCAGTGCTCCGGCTGTAAGAGGCATTCCACTGGATCTGACAGCAACCCTTCTGCAGACCATCAAGGACTGCGCAAAAGTCAGGGTAATGGATATTGCTGAATACAACCCTGAATTTGATCACGACCTGCGCACAGCCAGACTGGCTGCCTGGTTAATTAATCAACTCACCGATCAACCCAACGAATAAAAAAGTATGCAGGTGCCAATGGATCACAGCGACTTTTACGGCTTAACAGCTTAGCAACATTGTGCGAGAATCAAGTCTCCTAGACAAAGACTTTATGAGCGCATAATGGAGAAACCCCGTCGCATTTGGGTGACCACGTTACTTTTTTCGCTAACGTTTTTTGCCATGGTCACCCTTGTTCCCTGGTACGGTATTACCCATGGCTTTGAACTCCGTGAATGGATCGTTGCTGGCTTAATCCTCATGTTTAATGGCACTGCTATCACTGCTGGCTACCATCGCCTCTGGTCTCACAAGGCCTATGAAGCTCACTGGTCACTGCGCCTCTGGTTTGCAATCTGGGGTGCCATGGCGATTCAGAACAGCATCATGAGCTGGGCTTCTGGTCATCGCCGCCACCACGCCTTTGTCGACGATCACGACAAAGACCCCTACTCTGCGAGTCGTGGTTTCTGGTTCTCCCACATTGGCTGGATGCTTCGTGACTATGACCCAAAAGCCGGTGATTTTTCTAATATCAAGGACCTGCAGAGAGACCCCATTGTAGTCTGGCAACATAAATACTATGTGCCACTGGTACTTTTGATGAACCTGTTTATACCCACACTGGCAGGATTGCTGATGGGCGATGTTATTGCCATGCTTCTTCTGGGCGGGGTATTGAGACTGGTGCTGAGTCATCACTTCACTTTCTTTATCAACTCTCTGGCTCACATCTGGGGAAAGCGCCCTTACACCGATAAAAATACCGCCCGGGATAACGGCATTCTGGCTCTGGTGACTTGGGGTGAGGGCTATCACAACTACCACCATATTTTTCAGTATGATTACCGCAACGGCATACGCTGGTGGCATTTTGATCCCACCAAGTGGCTGATCTTCGGCTTCTCGAAAATCGGCCTGACTGGCAAACTGAAGCGGGTCAGCGATTATCGGATTGAAAAAGCCCGGATCGATATGCAGTACAAATATGCCAGCCAGAAGCTGACTTGCCAGATTGCCCTGCAAAAGCTGGAAGAACAGTATGAACTGGTGAGCAGCACCTGGCACGACTGGAACAAACTTCGTCAGAAGTGGGTTGAACACAAAGCCGAAGAGCTGAAACAGAACTGGGAAAACTCAGAGCTTCATAAGCAATATGAAGAGATGAAATCGTCCATGCAGGAACAGCAAAAACGCTGGCAACTGGCTCGTGCAGGTCTGTTAACCTGATCATCAAAATGTACCAGTGCCAACCAGGCGTTGGCTCGCGCCGGGTTTGTTGAAGCAGAGTACCACAATCTTCGACAAGCCCAGTGCACTGACACCTCACCACTATCCGGGACACTTTCCACTCTCTCTTCAAAGCCCTTGCTGGCTTAGGCCCTCCATAAGCCATCTCCATACAGACTTTCAAAGGTGGCTAAGCTCTCGATAAGAAGCTACGGAAGGAGAATTCCGTGAGTTTCGTTAAAGTATTCTAAAAGTTCTCTAAAAAATCACTTCAGTAACGAACCAAAAAATAAATTAAACATTTACAATCATATTCGGTGAAAGACTGGTCTAATCTGGAGTGTTCATAAATATAAATTTTTGACCGTTCAGGGATACACATGGCGTTGGGTAGCAGAGCCGAAGGGAAACTTTCTAAAGGCAAGCTAAAGGCTGGGCATCAATAAATAACGACTGAACTATCTGCGGTAAATTGACTAAATTACTTTCGGGATCCATGGCTCTTCTGGGAAAGATCACGGTTTATGTGCTCTTCCTTAACCTGTTTCTGTCCCGTAATAACTGGAACAAATATGCCAGATTCGCAGTTTTCGTTCTCTTCTTTTCGACCTTAGCTTCTGCTTCCTCGGGCAGCCTTCTGGAAAATGTCGAACAGGTCAAAAAGTATGAACATTATTTCAAAATGCTGGGGGATATTGCCCAGAGCTCGAGAGAGAGTTCTGCTACCCGAAATAAATATTGGCGAGTCCATATACTGCGCTCTCGTATTGATCGCACAGAATATATGCTGATCGACTCTGAACTGAGTTCTACCCCTGTGGGTAGCCCTTTGCTGGGATCACCCAAGTCACCTGACGCTCCCGAATGTCATCCCTTCTCTGCAAGCAACCCATTTTTGGGTAGCAGCCAACACTTTATTTCCTGGCGCATTGACTACGAGAACCATTCTCTGGTCAGTGGACCGCCATTTCAGAGAGTGGGACTTTCTACCTTCAGGCAACTGAGTGCGAGCGGTCATCCCATTACGTTTAATCTGGACGAAGAGACTTTGCTCAGTGTAAGAATGAGGGTACAGAACCATAAAACCGGAGACCCCAGGCCCAAGCAGAGAACGTTTATTCTTGTGCCATACGATGCAACTCACACTGCAGCCATACTCAAGCCAGAACACAAACCCGACCAGACCTTTTTCTGTCACTACATCAACAGTCAAAACTCAACCTGTGAGGTCTGCGTAGAGTTTGAGACTCAGGAAGGCGAAAAGAGCATCCATGACCTGAGAAAAGCCAGCCACTTTTATGACCCGAGAAGCATTTTCAATAATCCTGCTGAGCAAGAGTTATCAGGCGCTCCTTTCACTTCCGCACTCAGAGATGTTGACTATCAGAGGTTCCTTCAGGTCTTTGAACAAAATGTCCATGCTGAATTCCTTAATGTGCAGGACGAAATGAGTGTAGACGTTTCATCAGCGTACAAGTCTATAGGACATGCCGATGCCCGAGTGATTGGAAGAGGCCAGTTTTCTGTTGTTTTTACCCTCGATGTTCTGCCCGGTCTGGCTTTGCGACGTTTCCCCGGTTACACGAACAAGAGGGACGCCGACAATTTTCTGCTAACCCACGAAGCAGCACTGAAGCTTTACAAGGAATTGGGTGTCAACCTCGAGCCCACCCGGCTTCTGCGGATCAGAGCCAGAGAAGGTTTTACCATCTACATGATCCAGCGTCATCTGAAAAAAGATGAACTGGCCCAAAATTTCATCGAAGGTTTGCTGGACTTTGGCCCTGAGGAAATTGCCATGTCAATCAAATCCCAGGGCAGCATTGGTGAAGTTCACGAGATGGGATACGCAGAAGCGGTCAGCCGCATACTGCATGCTGTGATCGCAGCTATCTATAAAAACCTGGAAAAACTGGGCAACGAAGATTGTGCCCACAGAATCTGCTGCGATGCCAAGCCCGATAACTTTGCCGTTGGCTTTTCATACCGCAAGGAGTGGAAAAGAAACAACCTCTACCTTCGTGACGTGATCACTCAGGCTGATCTGACGGATTTTCACCCCTGTTCCCTGGTGTTATTCGATCAATTGCTTTTCGACGGCGGCCCTGAAGCTGCGTTGCTCACCTACATCCTGGGCTACAACCCCTACCAGGGGTATCAGGAGAAGATTAAAAACTGGGCTGATGCCAAACAGCTGATTGTTAAATCCCTGGCAAACATTGCCTATCACGCCGGCGATATGGCCTATGAGATCATGCCAGAGCTGGTAGACCGAACGCGTCTGATGCTTCTGGATGAGTGGCAATCCAGCCCGGAACTCAGTCGACGTTATATGGACTACCTGCGTCAGGATCCCGTTCCACACATTGATGCCAGTAAACTGCCATTGGATCGCCTGTTCTTTGATCTCGATGAAATTACGGCTGAGAGTGTGATTCAGTATCGAAACATTAGCTCGAGAAATAATCTCAAGCTAAAGCTTCACCATTACCTTTTAAAACTGACCAGAGAGATGCGACCTGAAGAGTTTAATCATCAGCTCTATCTACCCGTTGACTATCAACAGGACTGGTGGTTGCGTATCGTGGACAAAAAATACCGGGACGATTTTTCAAAAGCGCTGGAAAGTCGCTTCTCTGAACTGGAAGCCAATCAGACTCATGATAGTGAGCCCAGTATGGTGGCCAGCGACTTTCTGAGAACACTGGTCAATTCGGTAGCGGCCGACCGCACATTGGTCGATGAAGCGAAATTAAGTCGACTTATCAACTGGCATATCATGGCCGGCAGAATACCCGAACATGAGCAGGAACAAAGAAAAAAACATGAAGGCGAGTTGAAAAGAATCGAAAGAGACTACCTCATTCGAAGAGTCAACCACTTTTACTCAAGTCAACTCCAAAGCCTGCATATGAATCAATGGCCGGGCTTGCCGACTAATAAATTGTTTGAATTGCAAGCGGTGCATGCCAATGAAATTTATGAAGACAGCCTGAAAGCTTTCAAAAATGGATTCGCCAAACTACAACAGCTTTTTTGGTCGCACCTGGTAAACCAACACCAGCCACCGCTGTCAAAAGGCGAACAGAAAAAGCTTGATACCATCAAAAAAGATGAGTGGATACAACAGGTCAATCAGAAGTATTCAGAAAAAATACAAGCCACCCTGAACCGGGCACTTGGAGAGAAAACTTTCGAAGATAAAATACCGCTATTAGCCAACGACTCCCTGCTTGAGGTACTCATCCGGGAAATTTTATCCGATACCCATATTCCCCTGTTTACCGGTGAATGCGCTTCTGCAACAGAGCAGGAACGGGAATATATGGTCATCGATGAACCGGACAATGCTCCTGTAAAAAGAAGCAGTTCTCCTGTCAACCAACAATCAAAACGAGTCGAACTGACCCAGCCATCCCCGACCAGTGAATTGCTGACAACAGGAAACGGGGCCATTAGCCTCAGCCGAAAAAGCCTTGCCGAGCTGATGAAAAAATGGGGTGTCTACCCCATGGACATCCTCCAGGCGGAGGCCACGACCTTTCCTGAGGCCTATAGCCGACTGAAATCCCAGAGCTGGGCCAAAGCGTTAAATAATCTTAACCATTCCTTTCCCATTTCTGCGGTTTACCCACTGCCGGAAACCGTCAGATTGCGTTTAAGACCCCGGGTTTATGAACGCCACTACCTGGCCAGAGAGCTCAGACTGATACCCAGCCATGACAAAGTGCAATTTCCAAGTTACACCCACAGGGACACGCTGATTCAAGCGATCAAGGAGGTCATGGAGCATAGAAACCAGAGTCGCGAGCCAAAACCTCTGGTGATTATTGACTTTTCCTCATCTATTGATGAGACGATATCCGGTGCCACCTATCACTCCGCGCCTGCACCCTCACCGCCCAGAATCATCGTGATTCAGTCAAGCCCGAGTATTCACGAGTCCGAAAAATTGAGTCAGGTTAAACAGGTGAGCATTCCCCTTGCACAATTAAACCAATGGATTGTTGAGAACAGAAATTACGACTATCTCCTCAGGATTTTAACTGTTAGCAATGAAGATCGATGGTTCACCCTCAAACTGCCTGAATCCGTCAAAAGTAAAAGAGACAGAAGAAAAACTCTCCCCGACAGCCAGATGCTGAAGGATGAATTATCCCGCCCCCTGACTTCGCAGCCGTTCCACCCTTTTAAGCGAACCAAACCGGAAAACCTTCCCCTGACCCCCCACGAATACATAGAGCTGGAACAACGGGGAGTCAGGGAATTATCACTGGCAGAACTGACCCGGCTCAGAGCCCAGCAGGCTGCATTACAAACGAACCTGAATCAGCTGGAACAAGAGGCTGTCAATGCCTTGAAATCAGAGCGATGGCAAACTGTAAACGTAGCGGCAGACCACTTCTGCCTGTACAACAGCCTGGTTCACTTGTTGAATATGAGGCCTGAAAGTGCCAGTAAGATCATTGACCATATCATCGCCCTGCTAAGAAATCTGGTATTAACCAGACCTCATGGCATGAATTCTCAAATTGTTGACGGCCTGTATCGAAACATTATTTTTCTGGCTTTAAAAAACAATGTAATCAGCCATCATCTTCTGTTCCAGCTGAGACACCTGCTCTTTAAT
This sequence comes from Endozoicomonas sp. 8E, assembly GCF_032883915.1. Lineage (NCBI taxonomy): Bacteria > Pseudomonadati > Pseudomonadota > Gammaproteobacteria > Oceanospirillales > Endozoicomonadaceae > Endozoicomonas > Endozoicomonas sp. 8E. The sequence continues at coordinate 4,950,652 of NZ_CP120717.1, forward strand.
GACACGCCCCTGCTCAAAAATACGCTCAAAGGATTCCTGAGCCATCTGCCCATACACCTTCATGATCACCTGCCTGCGAGCTACCAGGAGACCCTGGACACACTCGACACTACGGATAGCGATGAACTATGGTCCCTCTTGAATCAGCTGATCACCCATTCAGGTAACAATACCGCTCTTGATCTATTATTAGCCGACCTGATTAACCGGTTAGCGCTTTTTGCCGGTCACACCCAACAAATGCAACTGATTGATGATCTGGTTCAGCATCTGAGCAGCCAATGGCATCGGGATGGCTACAGGTTAACACCTTATATTCTGTTTCTCGGACTGGGAGCCCAAGCCCTTGACGATCTCATGAACAACCCCAGTCAGGCTGGCTTACAGATGCTTCAGGGTCTTACGCCTATTCAGCCGGGACAACATATGTGGGGGGATAATAATGTCGTAGAACACCTTCTGATGCCTTTGCTACACGCAGCGAATACGCCGCTGAATGTCATGATTGTTACTCCTGCCGTTCACAACTTTCAAAACCCGCTGGGTGCCATGTTTATCCCGGCAATGGCAGGCAACCCGGCCCTGGGAGCGGTGCCGGTGCCCAGCCATGATCCCTCGCAGATCGCAGAATGGCTTGATGATCGGGGCACCATCACACTGTTCCATGGCAATCTGCAAGCGCCACTGATCGCTGATAATTTCATAAACGCTGGCAACCACTGGCAGCCTGTTGTGCGAACACCGCAACCAAAGACATTAGCTCCAGCGGCAAACCTTAAAACGACAGCTCCCTCTTCTGAACAACAGCCGGTTACCCCTCTCATTGGCATAAAAACCGAGCCAGAATCCCCGCCTCCCCTGTCCGCATTCGGGGGCGATTACTGTGACAATGATGGCATTGAGATCCCTGAAGACTACCTGCCCGGGGACTATGGAAGTCTCATGGCAACAAGGACGCCCAGTGAACTTGAAGGAATTTACTGGATTCGCTGGCTGGTAATTATTATGACTCTGGTCGTGCATAACGTCTCAGACGGTTGATGGGAACGAAACATTTAGCCGCCAACTTTGTCTCCCTTGGCTATTCTGAACAGGTTGCTAAGATTTTGCTTGAGGCAGGGCGTGGTCAAACCCTCTATTCGAAAAAAAATCATTCTTTTCACTGTTGTGCCCGTCACACTCTTCTATAACCTGCTGAGTGCCTTGCACATCTATACCTCTTTCAAGGAGTCCTCCCATGAAATAGAGATACAGATGCGCAACAACATTGTGCACTTTGCCCGTACCCTCGATGCCTACACTCAGGAGATCATGTCCCAGGCTAAAGCCCAGATTCGTTTATTACAGACTGAAAGCTACCCGACCTACCCGTTGCTACACAGTATTCTTGCTTCCAGCCCCTTCCTGACCAGAGTCTGCTGGATAGACACTAAAAACATAGCGACTTCAGCGTGTATCAATAACCGCAAAAACAAGGCAGAACCCACCCAACTGCCGACAATGCCGCCGACCGAACTGGGCAAGAGCTGGCTGCAGCTGCTCAAACAGAATGACTACTGGAGCAAGCTCTATCGGGATGCCAAAACCGGCAAGAGACTGGTCAGTTTTATTGTCCCGAGCTCTCAAAAGGGCGATGGGCATCTGCTTAAACTGGATGTTGATATCAATCGAATGGTTCACGATGTTATCAATCCAAAGCTGTTTGAAGGACGCAATATCGGGATCAACCTCTGGAAATTCAATATGGTCGACCGCAGCGGTGATTACCTCTACAGCGACAGCATTCAAGCGAACCGCTTTGGTCATAAAAACCTGCGCCAGACCGGTGAAGTTTATGGTATCGAAGGGTTCGGCAACAAGATCGAAGAGTGGATTGATTCCGGCCGGGCCGAGACCTTCCGGGCCTGGCTGCCAAACCCCCAGTATCAAAAAGAATACTGGTTCTTCGGTGCCCCGGTGTCTTCTTCCCAGTGGTGGCTCTATACCTCAGTCAGCCGACAACATGCTCTCCAGGGAGTGCTCGACATAGCCCTGCTGGACATTGCTATTATGCTGATCTCCCTGCTCTTGATTCTGGGTGGCATCTGGTATGCCTCTAAAAAAATCACCAACCCCCTGATTACCCTGAAATCCTGCATGGATAACTTTATCGAGCATCATAAGCTTGTTGAACTGCCCGACACCCATTCCAGGGACGAAGCCGGCTCCCTGGCCCGTTCATTCGTAAAACTGACTCAGTGGCTTGATGCCAGAGACCTTGCCCTGCATCAGGCCAGAGCCAACAATATGGGGCATATCGTTCAGGGGTTGAAAGGACGCTACTTTTATTTCCAGCTCGACACTGACGGCAAAATTGTCCATATCAGTCGTTCGGTGAAATCGGTCCTGGGCTTTCGCAGTGAAGAGTTTTCCGGCCCACTGGAGAACTTTTTGAGTCACGATCCGGGCAATTACAACTACAAAGTCAATTTTGAGAAAGCACTGAGAGGCGAGCCGGTGGAGGCGTTCGAACTGGATATCCAGAATAAACAGGGACAGTCCCGAAGGATTGAACTGTTCTGGAACGCCATGACTTCCGGACAGCAAAGAGTGATTGAAGGGCTGGCCAATGATGTCACTGAACGGGTCAGTGATACCCTTAAGTTCAAGGCTTTGCTGGATTCTGCACCGGATGCCACGATCATCCTGAATCCGGATGGCATTATCGTCATGGTCAATACCAGAGCTATCGGACTAATGGGCTTTCTTCGCGAAGACCTTATCAACATGCCCCTTTCTCTGCTTGTTCCTCCTCAATCCCGGGAGAACCATCCTTTGATCAGCCCCCTGCTAGACAGAGCCTGGAAGCGAACACAACTGTTTCGTCGGGAAACAGAAGCCGTTGACCGACATGGGCGCAACTTTCCTGCAGAGTTAACCAGTAATCCACTGATTACCCGCGAAGGTATTCTTATATCCGTTGTCATCCGGGATATCACGGAAAGCAAACAGATTGAACAGGCCCTTCTGACAGCAAGGGACGAAGCTATTACCGCCAGTCGCTCAAAAAGCCTGTTCCTGTCGTGCATGAGTCATGAGTTACGAACACCATTGAATGGTGTCATAGGCTACGCGCAGGTGTTACAGCGATCAGGAGGACTGAACCCCGGACAGCATCGGAAGCTGGCCATTCTTGAGCGCTGTGGCCAGCATCTGCTAACCCTGATTAACGACATTCTTGATCTCACTAAAATTGAGACTCAGGGTGTGGACTTGCACCCGGTATCAATTAACCTCAGACGGTTGCTGCTGGAAACCCGGGAGTTTTTTCTCCCAAGGGCAGAGCATAAAGATTTACAGTTAATATTAACCATTGATGAGCAGGTTCCAGAGTGGATAGAAGTTGATGATGTCAAGCTAAGGCAAATTTTGACCAACCTTCTGGGCAACGCCATTAAATATACCGAAGAAGGCTCCGTTGAAATCGGGATTGAAGCGGTGGCTGAACGACTCTGCTTCACAGTGAAAGATACCGGCGTTGGCATTGATCCGGATAATTTTGAAATTATCTTTGACCCCTTCAGACAGTTGGATGAAAGCCTGAAGTCAGGGGGCACCGGATTGGGTCTGGCCATTAGTCGCCACCTGGTAAAAGCTATGGGAGACGACCTGACCGTTACCAGCCATGTAGGCCAGGGCAGCAGCTTCAAGTTTTCGATCCCCTTGAAAGAAGTTCCGGCACTGGATACCGATAATGTTTTTTCTTCTGACCAGGTGGAACTGATACTGGCTGACAATCAGACCTACACCGCACTGATTGTTGATGATCTGGAAATAAACCGTGACCTGCTTAAAGTCATCATGGAAGAAGCCGGCTTCAAAACCCTGCAGGCTTGTGATGGACTGGAAGCTCTGGCCCGCCTGGAAATCCAGAAACCGGAGCTGGTCATGATGGACATCAGAATGCCCAAAATGGATGGAGTAGAAGCGCTCAAACATATCCGTCTGAACCCTGAGCTGAAAAACCTGAAAGTAATCGCTGTGACCGCCAGCGCAGGCTCTGACATCCAGACAAGACTCAAGCAGGCAGGATTTGACGGCGTCCTGGCCAAACCCTTCAAGGTGAATTACCTGCTACAAGTAGTGGCGAGCCTTTTGAATCTGGATATCAGGAAGTCTCGGGTAGCCGCTGATAAAGCAGAAGTTTCTGAATTGCCACAACTGGATGAGACTCATAAAAAAGCCTTGCTGAGAAAGGTCTCCCGGGCCCTTGAATTCGGTGATATACAAGAACTGACGTCCATAACGGATGAGTTCAAAGAGGCACATTTGCAGACCTATTGTCAGTATCTTCTGCAAATTGCCGAGGCCTGTGATATGGACGAGCTGGAAAAGTTCTACGAGCAACTGCAGAGTCAGTCTGCAGAGAACCCGGTCTGAAGGTGCAAATCACTACAACAGAGCTCTGGATTAACCTATACTGCGCCATTATTAACCCCATCGAGTGACCCATGAATTCAACTTCAATTATTCAGGAGATTCAGGCCAAACTGACTCTCACCCTGAAAGACATCTACACACTGGCACTCAATGCCGATGAACAGCTGGAAATTCTGCAAAAAGAAGAAAAGGGCAACTTTTCTGCCATTTTTCAGAAGGACTCAGGCTTCAGCGCCTCGGCTAACCGTTTTCTGCCCTATCTTATAGAATTAAACGACGAGATTGAAAGTCTGCCCATTATGGAACCTGAAAACCAGAGAGCCAAGATTGAGGGCATTATGAAGAAAATGAGAATGATGCACGAAGTGCTGGCCAGATTTCACAGCATCAAAGATGAAACCCTGCACTGAGCAGAGGACTGGCTGCTGACCCACGGCTGCAGCGAATCCGTCGCAGATACCCCTTGCAAAATAAGGCCGACAGGGTAATATACGGCTTCGTCAGCGGGGCACTTTCAGAAACCCCAAAGCGAAAGTCGGAGCGTAGCGCAGCCTGGTAGCGCACCACAATGGGGTTGTGGGGGTCGGAGGTTCGAATCCTCTCGCTCCGACCAGTTTTTCCGGACACTAATCCGCAACTGCCCCAGTGCTTGAACCATCAGAGCGATTTACTCTCTCGCGAACAGTGTTAACGGGCACACATTCTTCATAGGTTGGTGGTGGTGTTTCCTCTAAGTCTTCATCGTCGCTGGAGAAATCTGAACCCCAGATAGAGTTCCGCTGAGGCTGAGAAGTAACAACTGCATTACCACTGGCTTCAGATTCTAATCGATGAAATTCATCAAAAAACTCTTTTCCGATCATGTAACTCATCTGAGAGCCGGCAAGATACCCGGCTGCGGTTGCACTCAAAAGACCTAAATAGCCACACGACATAGATTTCGCACCAGCAAGACAGCAAGCTGCAACAGAACATGTAGTTCCTGCTGACATACGACATTGCATAAAAAACTTTCCATCATTGGAGAGGTCTTTATAATCATCAACATCCCAGAAAATGTTGTGCAGAGTTATTTCTCTTACGGACCTCTTCAGGAATTGCCCAACACTTGAACCCGTGTCTGGTTCTGCCTGTGTGCCTTGATCAACAATTGGATGGCCGGTTGCCTGATTATTTACATTCATCTTAAGGTACCTCCTTTTTCTAAACTAAGTACCTGGCCAGTTGGTTTCGCATATTCTGGCGAGAGGATTTTTTCATCCTTCAAGGCGCAACGACGGGCGCGTAGCCCTAGCAGCCTGTCGGACTTAAGACTGTCCTACTGCGGTTGCAATAAATTGGTCTAAAAATCCCTGTTTCTTCGTCAAATAGCTCGCTATTCTCCTCAGAAACAGATATTTTTATCCTCAATTTCTTGCAATCCTCGCTACGGACGCTTAAGTCCGACAGGCTGCTAGCTACGCAACCAGAGTTGGAACGCAGAAGGATGGAAAAAGCCGTCGTCCAGAATATGCGAAACCAACTGGTTAGGTACTTATGAATCGTTCAAATTACTTTATCTTCAAAGAGAATCAGTTTCCCCGACATTTGAGACCGCGCACCTGACAAAACACTTGATTGGGCAACAGTTTCACCGGACATTATTCTGCTTCTGTTTCTGCGCTTGAACCATCAGAGTTATTTACTCTTTGCTGAACAGTGATATCGGGCACACATTCTTCATAGGATGGTGGAGGATTCTCTAAGTCTTCATCGACGATGGAGCTATTTGAATCCTGGATGAAGTCCTGCTGAGACTGAAAAGCAAATACTGCATTTCGAATAGCTTCAGATTCTAATCGTTCATGTTCCTTAAAAAACTCTTTCCCGATCGAGCGACTTATCTTAGAGCCAGCTAACCACCCGAGTGCGGTTGCGACCGCAATCCCTGATTTACTACATGACATATTTTTCGCAACAGAAAAACACAAAGCGGAAACAATCAATGGAGGGACTGCCACGATTCGAAATTGTATAAATAACTTTCCCTCATCGGAGTAGTCATTATACTCATCAACATCCCAGAAAATATTTCTGATGGATATTTCTTTTACGGACCTCTTCAGGAATTGACCAACACTTGAACCCGTGTCTGGTTCTGCCTGTGTGCCTTGATCAACAATGGGATGACCGGTTGCTTGACTATTAACATTCATCATAAAGTATCTCCTTTTTTAAACTATGAATTGTCCAAATTACTTTATCTTCAAAGAGAATCAGTTTCCCTGACATTTGAGACAGCACTTCTGACAAAACAATTGATTGGGCAACAGTTTTTCCGAACACTATTCCACGACTGTCTCTGTGCTTGGACCATCAGAGCGATTTACTCTTTGACGAACAGTGTTATCAGGCACACATTCTTCATAGGTTGGTGGTGGAGCCTCCTCTAAGTCTTCATCGTCGCTGGAGACATTTGGACCCTGGATAGAGTCCCACTGAGGCTGAGAAGTAACGACTGCATTTCGACTGGCTTCATTTTGTAATCGAAAATATTCCTTATAAAACTCTTTTTCGATCGAGTAACCTGCCTGAGAGCCGACAGCCCACCCAACTGCGCCTGCGCCCGCAATCCCTAAGTTGCCACATGACATATAATTCATAGCAATATAACAACCGCAAGCGGAAAGAGCACACGCAGGTCCATTCCTCATTAGAAGTCGTGTTACAAGCTTCCCTTCTGCAGATTGGTATTTATAATTATCAACATCCCAGAAAATATTTCTGAGGTGTATTTCTTTTACGGACTTTTTCAGGAATTGACCAACACTTGACCCCCTGTCTGGTTCTGACTGTCTGCCTTGATCAACAATGGGAAGACCGGCTGCTTGACTATTTACATTCATCATAAAGTATCTCCTTTTTTAAACTATGAATTGTCCAAACTACTTTATCTTCAAAGAGAATCAGTTTCCCTGACATTTGCGATAGTGCATCTGACAAAACTTCAATGGATATTTGGAATGCCTGATGATCTGACAGAAGAATTAAATTTGCTTCCTATTAACTAAGACCACAAAAATGTACATTAGTTCCATTCACTGCATTTTCAGATTCAAATAATTTTCTATTCCTGACCAGTCCGCTTTCAAACCCGCCAACAAGTGATCAAACTGCTGAGCAGCTTTTTTCATGCTGCCAAAGAAAACATACCAATGAAGGTAGCCGTGTTGAATAACTGTGAACGTTTATGTCCGTTGATTGTCGAAAGCACAGATTTCCATGAAGGTTAGATTGTTATGAGTTATGGATTAACGCCTACCAACGCTGCGGCTGGTGAGGTACCCGGACCTTCACAGCATTGCGCGCCAGGTTTTGATACTGATAAGACGACAACAAATAGCCCATCGTCCTTAAATCCGTATGCTCCTCCGTTTATTCCACGGACTCAACCGGCTCAATGCACTCTTCAACATAGGAACCCACCCTCAGATATTAAAGGCCGGCAAGCAAAAGCACACTCAACACTTTCTCCTCAGATGCTTCACCCCCGGGAGAAGGCACCCTTGACCATAAAAGCAAGGATCGATGAGTCTTTCACAGCACTGAATCGCCAACGTTTCAGCGATGCGGAAGCAGCATTCAGGGCCATCTTGCAAGAAACATGGCTAAGTACGTTCAACTACCAAAACGTAACCATGGGGCTTGCAAGATCACTAAACGCACAAAGCCGTGAAAAACAGGAAAAAGCACGCTTTCTTCTGGAAAAACTCAGACAGAAAGGATCGGTCAACAAATTCGGGGCTTCAACCATTCATAACCTCGATCTGACCCTGAGCCGTTGTGAGCAGGGACTTGGTCAACACCTTAAGGCTGAAGCACGGCTATTGGCTCTGAGAAACAAAAAGCACGATGCCGATGAGGAAACCCTGTGCGAGCCTACTGGCAATTTCGAAATTGATATTGCTGCAGCCAGACACTGGCAGATTATGAGCAAATACAAGCTGACCGAAACGCTATTACTGAAAATGAAAGCAGCGCTGGATGGCAGCTCGCATTCGTTCACATTTAGCTCCGATGTCAACAAACTGCATAAATATTTACACATCGTCAATTTGGCTCTGGCGCGAAACTGGCAGCTGACAGGGAAACATAAAGCATGTGAAAGACTATTGCTGAACATGAGTAGCAAGAAGCCCGATGGCAGTGAGGAAAGCCTCTGCAAACCCTGTAAAGATCATGAAATTAACCTGGCTCTGGTGCGACACTGGCAGGCAATGGGCAAATATAAACTGGCTGAAAGGCTGCTGCTTAACATGGGTGGCGAGCATCCCGAAGATAGTAAGGAAACCCCACGCAAGGCCCGTAAACATCATGACATTAATCTGGCTCTGATGCGTCTGTGGCACGTGATGGAAAAACATGAACAGGCTGAAAGACTGCTACTGAACTTGAGTGGCAAGAACCCCGATGGCAGTGAGGAAAGCCTCTGCACCCCCTGTAAAGATCATGAAATCAACCTGACTCTGGCGCGACACTGGCAGGCAACGGGCAAATATAAACTGGCTGAAAGACTGCTGCTTAACATGAGTAAAAAGTACCTCGGTACCAGTATGGAGAGCCACTTCAAAAGCTCTGCTCATTATGTTACCAGATTGGCTCTGACAAGACTTTGGCAGGAGATCGGCGAATACGAACAGTCTGAAAGACTGCTGCTGAAAATGGCTGGCAAGCACCCCGGTGACGATGAGTACAGCCTGTGCAAGCCCTCCGGGCATTATGATATTGACCTGGCTCTGGTGCGATGCTGGGAGATGGTGGGTAATCATAAACTGGCTGAAGGACTGCTGCTAAATATGATTGACAAGCACCCTGATGCCTCTGAGGAAGTCCTGTGCAAGCCCTCTGGGTATCATGACGCCGATCTGGCTCTGGCACGACAATGGCAAAGAGCGGGTCAATATGAACAGGCTGAGAAACTGCTAAGGCACTGCAATGAATTATATCATTCGAATGAATGCGAATTAGCTCTGTTGGTCATACTTGCTCGACAGGCAGAGTTCATGGAAATAATTGCCGGTTATCCAGAAAATGCCAACACATTGTTGGCTACCTCAATCCATTATTTCATTGTGGCTTGTCAGCAGATAACGAACGGTGGCCCGGAGCCGGGACACGACAACCTCAATAAGGCCCTGAAGTCAGTGGAAACAGTAATAGAGATCTACTCACCCAATGCGGGGGCTCTTTCACAAAAAGCCCATTGTCTCAGAATGATGGGTGCCAGTGAGAAAGAATGGAAGTATTGGTTTGATAAATCAGGACACCACGACAGCTCCCGGGCGCAGAAGAGTAAAACTGATTATTGGCGGAGCATCGAAGCCAGTGCTCTTCAAAAGGTGCGAAGTTCCATGGGGCAAACATGAACGCAAAATATCACAAGCCGTTCAAGACCTTTTGAGAAAAGCGAAGATGGCGAGAAGAAAGTTGTCCCTGGAGAGGAAGCATCTACAGTATGTCACCCCATAGCTATACCGAAGTCATATACAAAAGTCAGCCCTGAGCAGGAAGCTTTAGACCTGTTTAACCTGACACCCAGCCCGGATTATTTGTCACCACTATTTATGCTCTCCATGTACTGAGTCAAGAGCCAAAGGCTGGATAACCATGAACTTTCATGCCCGCTTGCTGTCCAAATGCACAAATTTCAATGAAAGTTATAGCTATGAGTCACGGATTAACCTCATCCAGCGCCAAAGCTCATGCAAGTTCGGACCATACAGTTGCTACAACATCAAAACCAAAATCTAAATTAAACCCCGAGGCGCCAGCGTTTATTCCACGTACTCAGGGTGCTCAGCAACATTGGAATTCACCCCCCAATATTAGAGACCGGCAAGTAACTGCAAGCCAGGAGCCTTCTACTCAGACGTTTCAACCCAGTGAGAAACATCATGACGCTTATTCAGACATGATTGATGATGCTTACAAAGAACTCAGAAAACACAAATTCACAACGGCAGAAAAAGCATTTCGGACCCTCTTCAAAAACTGTGAGGAGACACTGAATCAACGTCAGCGCCATTCGGTATTGATAGGGCTTGCAAGGTCGCTAAAAGAACAAACTCGCGAAAAACAGTTAGAAGCCTGCTCTCTTCTGGAAGCACTCAGATCAAATGAAACATTCTCCCAATCCGGAGTTTCGACCGTCCCCTACCTTGAGCTGACCCTGAGCCAATGCGAACAGACGCTGGGAAGGTACCTCAAGGCTGAAACACGACTTTTAATTCTGAGCAACAAAAAGCCCAATGCCAACGAGTGGGCACTGTGCCAGCCTTCTGGCAATTATTCCGTTGATATTGCACTGGCCCGGCTATGGGAGATTATGAACAAACACAAGCTGGCTGAAACACTACTACTGAAAATCCTGGCAGAGCTGACTCAAAAACTTCAGTCACGTCTATCCGCTCGCACTGTCGATAAATTCCGTAAATACCTCCATGACACAAATATGACTCTGGCGCTACTCTGGCAGCGGATGGACAAACATCAACGGTCTGAAAACCTGCTTCTGGAGATGAGTGGCAAGCACCCCAACGCCAGCGAAGACATTCTGTGCTGGCCCTGTGAGTACCAGGACATCAACCTGACCCTGGTGCGGATATGGGAGGCAATGGGCAAATATAAACTGGCTGAAAAACTGCTGTTGAACATGAGTGGCAAGCGCGCTGATGCCAATGAGGACCGTCTGTGTCAGCCTACAGAGCATGACATTGATCTGGTACTGGTACGACTCTGGCAGTTGATGGACAAAAACAAACTGGCTGAAAAACTGCTGCTGAAAATGGCTGGCAAGGACCCTGAAGCCAGTGAGGAAGTCCTGTGCAGCCCCTGTGAGCATGATGACATCAATCTGACCCTGGGAAGACACTGGGAGGCGATGGGCAAATATAAACTGGCTGAAAAACTGCTGCTGAACGTGAGTGGCAAGCACCCTGATGCCAGTGAGAAACACCTGTGCAAGATCTCTGGAAAATATCTTGTTGATCTGGCTCTGGCAATACTCTGGCGGGTGATGGGCAAGATTGCATGGAGTGAAAAACTGTTGCTGAACATGAGTGGCAAGCACCCTGATGCCAATGCGGAAGTCCTGTGCAGAACCTCAGGAGATCATAAAATTGACCTGGCTCTGGTGCGACTCTGGGAGATGACAGATGGCAAACGTGAATGGGCTGAAAGACTGTTGCTTAACATGAGTAACAAGCATCCTGACGCCACTGAGGAAGCCCTGTGCAAACCCTCTGGAAAATACGAAGTTGATCTGGCTCTGGCACGACTCTGGGAGCAGATAGATAGCAAACATGAATGGGCTGAAAGACTGCTGCTGAACATGAGTGACAAGTGCCCTGATGCCAGTGAGGAAGACCTGTGCAAGCCCTCAGGGCATCATGAAATTGATCTGACTCTGGCGCGTTTCTGGGATGCAGTGGGCAAACATCAACGAGCCAAGAGACTGATTAAACGTTGCTGTGAACTCTATCATTCGATGGAATGTGAATTGTTGCTTTTGAACTTTCATGTCGGGCAGGCAGGATTTATGGAAATGATTACCCGGTATCCGAAAAATGCCGATACACTGCTGACGACTTCGATCCATTACTTCAGACTGGCATGTACGCAGATAATAGAGGGTGGCCCGGAATCAGGAAAAGATAACCTCAAAACCGCTCTTGAGTTCGTAGAATCAGCATTGGAGATGTGCCCCACAATTGCCGGCGCGGTGTCGCAAAAAGCGCATTGCCTCAGAATGATGGGCGCCAGTGAGCAAGTTTGGAAAGCATTGTTCGCAAGAGCCCTATCCCTTGAACCCAGTCGAGAGCATAAAGATAAAACCGATCATTGGCGAAGTGCAGAAGCCGCTGCTTTTCGCAAGGTGCGAGATCGCGCAGAGTTAAAATGAACTTCTGTCCCTGTGAACTGTCAAATAGCATGTTTCCAGGAGAACTATATAGCTATGAGTCACGGATTAACCCCAACCAGCGCCGCAGCCAATGCAAGTTCGCCCCCTGCAGATTCCATAACATCAAAACCACAATCCAAATTGAACCCCGAGGCGCCAACGTTTATTCCACGTCTTCAGAGTGCCGAGCAACCTTTGAATTCGCCCTCCAATATTAGAGACCGGCAAGCAACTGCAAGCCAGGAGCCTTCTGCGCAGACGTTTCAACAACACAGTGAGAAACATCATGGCGCTTATTCAGACGTGATTAATGATGCTTACCAAGAACTTAGAGAACACCATTTCACAACGGCAGAAAAAGCATTTCGGACCATCTTCAAAAACTTTAAGAAGACACTGAGTCAATGCGAGCGCCATTCGGTATTGCTGGGGCTTGCGAGGTCGTTAAAAGAACAAACCCACGAAAAACAGTTAGAAGCCTGTTCTCTTCTGGAAGAACTCAGATCAAATGAAAGATTGACTAAATCCGGCGCTTCGGCCATTACCAACCTTGACCTGACCCTAAGCCTGTGCGAAGAAGCACTGGGAAGGTACCTCAAGGCTGAATCACGACTGTTAATTCTGAGTAAAAAAAGGCCCGATGCCAATGAGCAGGCACTGTACCAGCCTTCTGGCCATTATCCCGTTGATATTGCCTTGGCCCGACTGTGGCTGAATACAAACAAACGCAAGCTGTCTGAGACACTGCTAGTGAAACTCGCGGCAGAGCTGACTCAAAAACTTCAGTCACATCTGTCCGCCTCCGCTGCATGCAAATTTCGTAAATACCTCCATGACACAAATATGACACTGGTACGACTCTGGCAGCTGATGGACAAACATCAATGGGCTGAAAACCTGCTTCTGGAGATGAGTGGCAAGCACCCTAATGCCAGCGAGGACATTCTCTGCAGGCCCTGTGAGCGTAGTGACATCAACATGACTCTGGTTCGACACTGGGAGGTAATGAGCAAATATAAACTCGCTGAAAAACTACTGCTGAACATGAGTGACAAGCGCCCCGATGCGACTGATGATCGTCTGTGTAAGCCCACTAAGCATCATGATATTGATCTGGCACTGGTTCGACTCTGGCAGTTGATGGGCAAACATAAACTGGCTGAAAAATTGTTGCTGAACATGTGTGGCAAGGACCCTGATGCCATTGAGGACTTTCTCTGTAAACCCACCAGACATCATGATATTAATCTGGCACTGGTAAGACTCTGGCAGATGATGGGCAAACATAAACTGGCTGAAAAACTGCTGCTGAACATGAGTGGCAAGACCCCTGATGCCAGTGAGGAAGTGCTGTGCAGGCCCTGTGAGCATGACGACGTCAATCTGCCCCTGGTGCGACACTGGGAGGTAATGGGTAAATATAAACTGGCTGAAAAACTGCTACTGAATATGAGTGACAAGCAGCCTGATGCCAGTGAGGAACTTCTGTGCAAAATCTCTGGAAAATATGCTGTTGATCTGGCTCTGGCAATACTCTGGCAAATGATGGGCCACTATGAACGGAGTGAAAAACTCTTGCTGAACATGACTGGCAAGCCCCTTGATGCCAATGCGGAGGCCCTGTGCAAACCCTCAGGAGATCGTAAAATTGACCTGGCTCTGATGCGAGTATGGGAGCTGACAGATGGCAAACATGAATGGGCTGAAAGACTGATGCTGAACATGAGTAACAAGCTCCCTGATGCCAGTGAGGAAGTCCTTTGCAAGCCCTCTGGAAATCACGAAATTGATTTGGCTTTGGTGCGACTCTGGGAGCTGATAGATGGCAAACATGAATGGGCTGAAAGACTGCTGCTGAACATGAGTGACAAGTGCCCTGATGCCAGTGAGGAAGAGCTGTGCAAGCCCTGCGGGCATCATGATATTGATCTGACTCTGGCGCATTTCTGGAAAGCAGCGGGCAAACGTCAACGAGCCAAGAGACTGATTAAACGTTGCTGTGAACTCTATCATTCGATTGAATGTGAATTGTCACTGTTGAACTTTCATGTCGGGCAGGCAGGATTTATGGAAATGATTACCCGGTATCCGAAAAATGCCGATACACTGCTGACGACTTCGATCCATTACTTCAGACTGGCATGTACGCAGATAATAGAGGGTGGCCCGGAATCAGGAAAAGATAACCTCAAAACCGCTCTTGAGCTCGTAGAATCAGCATTGGAGATGTGCCCCACAATTGCAGGCGCGGTGTCGCAAAAAGCGCATTGTCTCAGAATGATGGGCGCCAGTGAGCAAGTTTGGAAAGCATTGTTCGCAAGAGCCCTATCCCTTGAACCCAGTCGAGAGCATAAAGATAAAACCGATCATTGGCGAACTGCAGAAGCCGCTGCTTTTCGCAAGGTGCGAGATCGCGCAGAGTTAAAATGAACTTCTGTCCCTGTGAACTGTCAAACAGCATGTTTCCAGGAGAACTATATAGCTATGAGTCACGGATTAACCCCAACCAGCGCCGCAGCCAATGCAAGTTCGCCCCCTGCAGATTCCATAACATCAAAACCACAATCCAAATTGAACCCCGAGGCGCCAACGTTTATTCCACGTCTTCAGAGTGCTGAGCAACATTGGAATTTACCCTTAAATATCAGAGCCCGGCAAACAACGGTAAGCCAGGAATCTTCTCCTCAGAGGTTTCAACGACTCGGTCAGAAAAAATGTCGTAGCGCTTATTCAGGCATGATTGATAATGCTTACCAAGAATTCAGAGAACACAAATACGCAACGGCAGAAAAAGCATTTCGTACCCTCTTGAAAAACTGTGAGGCGTCACTGAGTCGATACGAGCGCCATGAGGTACTACTGGGGCTTGCAAGGTCGCTAAAAGAACAAAACCGCCAAAAACAGTTAGAAGCCTGCTCTCTTCTGGAGGAGCTCAGATCCAATGAAACATTCTATCCATCCGGAGCTTCGACCGTTAACCACCTTGAGCTGACCCTGAGCCAATGCGAACAGGCGCTGGGGAGGCACCACAGGGCTGAAAAACGACTTTTAATGCTGAGCAACAAAAAGCCTCAAGCCAACGAGTTGGCACTGTGTGAGCCCTCTGGCAACTACACCGTTGATATTGTCCTGGCCCAGCTATGGGAGAATATGAACAAACTCAAGCTGGCTGATGCACTGCTACAAAGCGTCGTGACAGAGCTGACTCAAAAGCTTCGGTCGCGCCTATCCGCCAACGCTGAAAAAAAATTGGGTAAATTCCTCCACGACGCAAATATTGCCCTGGTGCAACTCTTACAGGTGCAGGGCAAACATGAACAGAGTGAAAAACTGCTGCTGGAAATGAGTGGCAAGCACCCCAATGCCAGCGAAGACATTCTGTGCAGGCCTTGTGAGGATCATGGCACCAACCTGTCCCTGGTGCGAATATGGGAAATAATGGGCAAATACAAACTGGCTGAAAAACTGCTCTTGAACATGAGTGGCAAGCGCACCGATGCCAATGAGGACAGTCTGTGTCAGACCACTAAGCATGACACTGATCTGGCACTGGTACGACTCTGGCAGTTGATGGACAAACATGATCTGGCTGAAAAACTGCTGCTGAACATGAGTGGCAAACACCCTGATGCCAGTGAGGAAGTCCTGTGCAGCCCCTGTGAGCATGAAGACCTCAATCTGACCCTGGCACGACACTGGGAGGTAATGGGCAAATATAAACTGGCTGAAAAACTGCTGCTGAACATGAGTGGCAGGCATCCTGATACCGGTGAGGAAGTCCTGTGCAAGATCTCTGGAAAATATCTTGTTGATTTGGCTCTGGCAATACTTTGGCGAGTGATGGGCAAGCATGAATGGTCTCAAAAACTGTTGCTGAACATGAGTGGCAAGCCCCCTGATGCCGATGCAGAAGTCCTTTGCAGGCCCTCTGGAAACCATAGAGTTGACCTGATTCTGGTGCGACTCTGGGAGATCATGGATGGCAAACTTGGATGGGCGGAAAGACTGCTGCTGAACATGAGCAACAAGCCCCCTGATGCCACTGAGGAAGTCCTGTGCACCCCCTCTGGAAATCACACTACTGATCTGGCTCTGATACGATTCTGGGAGCTGATGGGTGGCAAAAAACATAAATGGGCTGAAACATTGCTGCTGAACATGAGTGACAAGTGCCCTGATGCCAGTGAGGACATCCTGTGCAAACCCTCCGGGCATCATGATATTGATCTTACTCTGGCACTTCACTGGGAAATAGTGGGCAAACATCAACGGGCCATGAGACTGATTAAGCGTTGCTGTCAACGCTATCATTCAACTGAATGTGAATTTTCACTTTTGAGCCTTCATCTCGGGCAAGCAGGATTTATGGAAATGATTGCCCGGTATCCGGAAAATGCCAACACACTGATGTTGACTTCGATCCATTATTTCATCCTGGCATGTGAGCAAATAGTAAAAAGTGGCCCTGAATCAGGAAGTGATAACCTCAAACACGCTCTTGAGCTTGTAGAATCAGCATTGGCGAAGTGCCCTACAAATGCAGGCGCGGTGTCACAAAAAGCGCATTGTCTCAGAATGATGGGTGCCAGTGAGCAAGTTTGGAAAGCATTGTTCGAAAGAGCCAATTCCCTTGAGCCCAACCGTGAACATAAAGATAAAACCAGTCATTGGCGAATTAAAGAAGCCGCTGCCCTGGCTAAGATGAAGAGTCTCACAAAGCAAACATGAAACTCTGTCCCCACTGATTATCTGGAAGCATGAGTGTTATGGCTTTTCCGATTCATCGTTAAGTACTCAGCCATACGGAATCGAATATTTCTGGCTTATTGGGCAGGTGCTCTGCAATGCGCAACGACGGGAACATAGCAAGCTATGTGACCAGAGTTGCAACGCAGCACGACTCCATGGATGCAGGAGCTAGAGCAACGCAGGAGCAGTTGCCGCGAGTGCCTGAACAATGAGTCAGAAAATATGATTTCGTATGGTTGAGTACTTATAACGAGCTTCATCGCCTTTTGCCTTCCTGATAAACCGGGCACAACCCATCTACTGCCATAAAATCAGCTTTTGCTGATCTCTTGATTGGCTCTGAGTCGGATACCCTGAAGTTTTTTTAAACCTGTCTTGCTGATTTTTGACGAAGCAACGAATCCGCTCCCCTGCTCACAAATATAAAATCTGACAAGATAATGAGATAAACATGAACTTTCACAACCGTTTACTGTCCAATAGATTAACTTTTCCAGGGAAGTTTTATTGTTATGAGGTATGTAATAAAACCAAAATCTGGCGCCGCGGCCAGTAGTGCAACAAAAACAACAAAAACAACAAAAAAGAGCCGATCCGTTTTAAACCCGGAATCTTCATCAATTTATGAGCGTATTCATGAACATTCGAATAGATCCACAAATACTGCAGGCCAGCAAAGTGCCAAGATCCCCTACCCTGAAGCCACCAGAGAGAGGATCGATAAAGCTTTCGAAGAACTAAAAAACCAAAATTTCACACGTGCAGAAAAAGTGTTCCAGATCATATTAAAGGAAGATCAGGACATACTGAGTCTGTTCCACTACCAAAACATAATCATAGGGCTTGCAAGGTCACTAAAAGAGCAAACCCGCAAAAAACAGACAGAAGCCTGCTCTCTTCTGGAAGAGCTCAGGTCGACTGGATCATTCACTGATTTTGGGGCTTCGACCATTCATAACCTTGATCTGACCCTGAGTCGTTGCGAAGAGGCACTTGGAGAGTACTTTAACGCTGAAGCACGACTCTTGGCACTGAGAAACAAAAAGCCCAATGCCAATGACAAGGCCCTCTGCGAACCTTCCGGTAATTTCAACGCAGATATTACTATTGCCCGACTCTGGCAGTCTATGGACAAACACACGCTGACTGAAACACTTCTTCTGAACATAAATTCAGAGCTGACCAGAAGGTTGCGGTCAAAACCACACGCTCCCTCTGTGCAAAGACTAAGTAAGCACATCCCTACCGTTAATATGGCTCTGGTACGAATATGGCAAGTAATGGGCAAATATGAACAGGCCGAAAGACTGCTACTAAAAATGAGTGACAGGTACGAAAATACAAGTGAAGACAGCCTGTGTGAACCCTCCGGGCAACATGACATCGATCTGAAATTGGTGCGGCACTGGGGGTTAGTGGGCAAATATAAACTGGCTGAAAGGCTGCTGTTCAACATGAGCGGCAGGCAAGCCAATGCCAGTGAAGACATTCTTTGCACCCTCTCTGAACAGAGTGACACTGATCTGGCTCTGGTGAGACTCTGGCCGTTGATGGGCAAACACCAACAGAGTGAGAGACTTCTGCTGAACATGAGCGGCAAGCAACTCAGTGCCAGTGAAGACATTCTGTGCACCCCCTCTGAAAACCGTGACATCGATCTGACTCTGGTCAATCTCTGGCAAGTGATGGGCAAACATGAGCTGGCTGAAAGACTGCTTAAACGATGCTGTGAATTGTATCAGTTGGATGAATGTGAATTGGAGGAGTTGAAGCTATCTCCTGGCTAATCAGCACAGCCCTTCTTAAGGTGCATGATCTGAGGGCAAATATAAATGTGTAATTCTGAGACGTGTGACGGCTGATCTCTGCGGGCAAAGGGAACATTGCCTTTTGCAATTTTAAATTCAACACATTTACGGTTTCTCCCTGAGGGCGCCGGGGACACGCTTATGCCGTATCCACCCAAAACAGCCAGTTTATTTGCTAACGGACAAAGGTGTTTGATCCGGTTTTTTTCCAGTACCAAAACTGGCTTGGTACTGCGCTGAACTTTTGGATGCGCTTGAGCCCACTCTGATTTACCATAATCTTGGAAACAGGATTTCAACTGAGTTAGGAGACAGAGAAAGAGATACAGGCTTTCTGGGAGGAGCATTGATTAAACGCTCATCGACCATTTGAGATAAAATAGTTCTTATTGTTCTCTCTCCAAGATTGAACATTCCATGTATCTCAGTTCTTTCTAATTCGCCTGTTCTTGTTGTCAGTAGTTCTTTATATATTGTCTTAACTTCAGGCCTCATTTTTGGAAGATGGCTACCATCCAAGCCTGTTATAGCCTGCCTGTTTCTCATTTCAAAATAAATATCTACTCGCTCACTCAAGCGTTTAGGGTCGAGTAGTTCATAAAAGAACTTAACTTGATCCAATGCGGTTTCAATAAAATAGGTCATAAATTTTAATAAGCCTCTATCTGATAGCATCCCTCTGCCATCAGTTGAACCCTGTCGCTCCATGTCAGCTGCTGCAAGAGCTTGGTAATAAGAATCAACATCCCTGCCAAAACCACGGCTAATCGACCACAAACCATACCCACCAAGGTTGGCACAGTGTTTCATATAGTTATCTGTGAATAGCCGACCCACTCTACCATTTCCATCCATAAAGGGGTGAATCCACATTAGTCTATGGTGTGAGGCAGCGGCAGCAAAAATGCGGTTGGTCCCAAAAATCCTATCTGGGCTGTAAGCGTTCGAAAACCAGTTTAGAAGGCTTGTGAGTTCCTGGTATTCGGGAGCAATATGTTTTCCTACATGAACATCTCTTGTGCGAAGCTTACCAGGTTGAATGTTGATTTTCTCACCGGTTTCTTCGTTGTCAATCTCAAGAAATTTCTTAGGCATCCCTTCATAAAAGGATCTGTGAAGTTCTTTTAAAAAATCAACAGTACAAATTTCATTTCTATCTAACGACTTTTGATTTAAATATTTTTGAACATCAATATGATGCTTTATTTCAAATAAATCATCTTTTAAATCTTTTTCTTTGTTTAATTGTGCCTTTAGTATTTCTGCTGGCTGAGTTGGATTTCCTTCTATGCGGTTACTATAGAAAGAGTTTACAACTCTAAGCATAAATTTGAGCGGTTCTCTAAGAGACTCAGGTATATGGGCATTGAGTGCTGCATCAAGTTGCATCAACTCAACCGCAGCATCTTGTAGCTCCCCTGGAGCACTATCCTGAAGTAAAAATGGTGTTATAGAAGTCATTTTTGCCGATCTTTTTGCCGATCTTTTTGCCAGTTTAGCATAGCTAAAAAAAGGGTTTTATGGATATTTTCCATTATTTTTTGCCGGTTTATGACAGAATATAAATTACGGAATATTGGCTTAGTAATGATCGAACTATATGCACAGAGAACATGACTGATCTCCTCAACCAAAGTGGGTGTCTTATAAATTCAGAAGACTTACTGCAAAAATACTAACGCCTCAAGAAGAGGCTCCACGGAACCTTACTTAACTTATCACTCTTTCACGCGCCAGTGGACCAGCCAACTACAGAGCCAGAGCCAGACTTGAATCCGGGATTTCGTAAAAAACATGATCATCGACGTATACGAAAAATAACACCATCAGACAACTCAAATTCCAACTGCCAGTTTAAGCTCTCAGGAGGCTTGATAATCAGGATTGGGACATCAATCCTGAGTTTACGCTTCCAGTTTTTGAAAGTGCTCAGACTGATGTTTTGAGTTTGGCAGAAGGCTTTTTGACTTAAGCCACTGGCCATTTGCCGGTCAATAATATGTTGCCACTGCACAGGGTTTAGACGGGTAAAGGGTTTTGTCAGTTGCTTCACGCTTAATGTCTCCTGCGTTGTATACAGGAGTGAGGCTGAAGCCAGGTTGCAATTTTGAAAGAGCCCCAATAGTTATAGAAAGACATGCCTGCTTCCACTTTCTGACAAGAGTCTCGCATTATAGACACTCACTATTTGAATAAAATGCCAAACATTAATGATTGGTAACCTTTCAACCTCAACTCTCACTGAAGTTTTTTGACAGCAAGTAAACAGGCTGCACTTTTGTTATGGTCAATAAGGCACTGACTTAACAACGAATCCACTGTTTTTTTAGGTTCGGGATCTGACAAAACAAACATAAGCCTGAAAACCAGACGGCAAGCTCAGCCTTTTCTCATACCCCCAACGAATTCTTAGATTAAGAATCTTACCCAATCTACACCTTCTGACTTTTTTCATCGTCTACTCTTTAAAGCTGTCGGTCAGTGTAGCAATTTACACGCGCCAATGACTTTCGCTCGCTTCATGATTTTACTTTGGTGTTGCCATTATGTTTCGTCTGGTTTTTTATCATTATTATCAGCTCTTCAAGTTGCTGGCACTGGCTTTTGTCTCTCTGCTCATGCAGATCAGTGGCTCCAGTGCTGACGAATGTTCGGGTCATAAAGACCCGGGAGTAGCGACTGAATGTAACCCGTCAAGCGCCCCTTCGGCATCAAAAGACAAGGCTGAACCGGAACCTGGGTATTCTTTTGTGGGCAGTGAGTATGTGGGTTTCTTTATAAAAGGCTCCGTTCCCCGGAACAAGGCCATTGAGCTGGCCGGTGAGGCTTTTCAATTCGTGTCGCCGGCAGACTCACCGGAACGAGTAAGCTGCGCTATGCTGGTGGTCACCATTAACATAGACAGCGCCTTCAAGATTCCATTGCCTAACTTCTTTCAATTGGTTTACACCGAGGCTATCTGGATGCTGGAACTCAGCAAAGGCTCATATCTGGCAATCAAAGCACATACTGATTCATTGAAAATGAAATATGTTCTCGAATATTTCGACAAATACAATACATCCTATGGCTCAATGACAGTCAAAAAAGTAAATGGGAACGACACTTTTTCTCTCCGTTCAGAGGAGGGCCTTTTATTTTCAGCTACTTTTGGCGAATCAATAGAGAGTGATGATACATCGCTAATAGAGAATTTATGGACAAGAAGCGCTAGTGGTGACTATTACAAGATTCCATGGGGGACTGCCAAACCTTCTGAGGCCTATTCCATAAAATGTCAGGTAGACGACAACCTTGACAAAAGTATCTTTGCAGACGTCATCTGGGACAATACTGCACAGCTCTACATGAAACGCAAACATGAATGTTCCATGGCGATTTCCGCTGAATTACCACTATTGTCCGATTAAGCCTGCGCCAAATCTGCTTAAATACCGGGCAGGGGAATACCCTTCCCCGCTCGCGCAGGGCACCCGGTACAGCAGCCTGGTGATATTGGAGCCTTACGGTTCAGTTAATGCTCTGCCACTCCCAGCGCACTGCGCTGCATCTCAATACTGGTGGTGCAGAAATCCCCTGAACCATCTCTGGCTGAAAGCCTATTAATTAGTTGCACTGCCTTATGGGAGCGCAAGGTCATGTCCAGCCCGGCATTACTGTGTTTAACCGGCGCAGGCTCTCCCCGGTAGACTGTGGCTGAGACGGTGATCTTGTTGAGATCTTTCGGATCGACTTCAAACGGGCTCTCGTCCAATACCGTGAAGTTGGCGTACTTGCCGACATCAATGGTGCCAATCTGGTTTTCTAACCGGGCAGTATAGGCCGCGTTGATAGTGATGGCTTTGAGTGCTTCTTCGACACTGATCCGCTCCAGAGGCCCAAGTGTTCTGCTGCCGGATAAGCCTAAGCGGTTAACTGCTGCCCAAGCCAGGCTCAGTGGCTGCGCCGGTGCCATGGGTGCATCAGAGTGTAGGGAAAGTACACCGCCTGCATCAATGAACGATTGGCCACGGGACATGGTTTCCGCCCGCTCTTTCCCGATTCCGTACACGCTATAAAGCTCACCCAGTATATGGGTGTAGTAAGGATTAACGCTGAAGTTGGCGCCCTGGTCAACGGCTCGGGTAATATCATCTTTGCCGGTAAAGCCCAGGTGGTGGTATCCGGTACGATGATCTTCTCTGGGCGTTTCATTGTTTAGCGTTTCAACAATATCGATAGCGGTTTCAAACCCGAGGTCGCCATTTGCATGGACAATAACTGTGTAATCGTCGTTCCAGTAAGGCCTCATGCTGTCTTCGAGTTCTTCCGGTTTTTGGATCCATTCGCCTTTATGGCCATCGGTATAGCCATCTTTCATATGCATTAACTGGCTATACATTGCCCCGTCAGAAAATAGTTTGACGTACTTTGGCAGCCAATTGATTTGATCAGATTCTTTGTAGGTCCGGGTTTGTTGTTCTGCCATGGCTTTGCCTTTTTCGGCATCATTTTGCGATAGCATGTAGGTAAAGTTGCCTGCCGGAATCAACCAGTAGTCCATCGGAAAGGTATCATTGGTCAAGACATCCACCATTTCGTTATACATCTGCGCAGAGAGCAGGACACCCGGGTCAATCACCGTGGTGATACCACCTGAATGGACATAGTCTTTGGTGCGTTTAACCCCTTTGGCAAATCGTCCCGAGTCAAAGAAATACATAAAGAGCTCGTTCATGATCGCTTTCAGACCCGTCTCGTAGGCATGACCTTTATCCCAATTAAGCTGGGATATTTGTTTTTTCTTCCAATCCGTTTCCTTCCAGCCCAGCATCTTGAGGGCAGCATCGTTAAAATAAACCTCGTGAAAACTGCGGTGCCATACAATGATTGGCCGGGTTTCGGAGAGCTTATTCAAGGCCTTTTTGCTCATGTTCTGACCATGAAAATAGTTGTGATATCCCCAGGTAATAAGAGGTTCGTCCTCAGGCAGAGACTGTTCCAGTCGAGTAAGCTGGTCAAAGTAGGCTTTCTCATTTTGGACACCATTCACATACCCCCAGGGGAATGCCCAGTCTGCGGGGGTGATGAAATCCATACTCAGTAACAGACTGCTCATCCAGATATGCATATGAGGTTCGACAAAACCCGGCAGAATCGTTTTATCGATGTATTGTGTATCTACCACCAGATTACTTTCGTCTTTGTAGGCTTCTATTAACGCTTCCTGATGGCCGATATTGATAATCTTCCCATCCTGAACTGCAATGGCTGTGGGCTTGTCTTTAATAGCCTCTGAAAGGGTAATGATGTCATTGGAGACAAATACAGTGATAGGGCTGGTAACAGACTCATCTGGAGCCCTTCCGAGTGAGCACCCTGCCAGGATGGATAAGGACACAGTTAATGCGGAAACTTTAAAGATATTTTTCATATTGCAAACCGTCAATGAAAAAGGCAGAGCATCCCCGGGTTAACCACTCCACCAAAAGGCAAGATGCAAAAAATAACAATATTAAACGCCCATGATAAATGCATTATGATGGGCAATTTCATTCATTTTATGGGCAGCAGGAGAAAGATAAATGTTCTCATACGAGCACTTAGCCGCATTTTGCGCCACGTTTGAAGAAGCCAGCTACAGCAAAGCAGCAAAGAAACTGAACAAGGACAGAACCACCATTCGTGAGCAAGTGAAGGCGTTAGAAGACAGTTTTGCAATCCGTTTGTTTGCCATTGAGGGAAAAAAAGCCGTGGCAACAAGCGAAGCTGATGCCCTGTATCGTCAGGCAAAGGTGCTGGTTAAAAACAGTGATCTTCTTTATCGCCGAATGATAGACGGCTACAAACAGGCACTTGAATCTCTGATTGTTTACCATGACAACCTGGTGCCCAATAGCTTGATAAGAGTGGTTAATCAATCCGTCAGGGATCAGTTTCCGATGTTGCGCCTGCATTGGTTGCATAGAAACCGGGATGAGACGCTGGACGCGTTAGTGAGCAACCAGCATTGTGTTGCCATTATGCAAAGCCGACTTAGTAACATGCCTGAGCGTACCTTCAGTTTTATTAATCTGGGTAGCAGTGAGCACGGTTTTTATTGTCATCCTGAGCACGCACTCGCAAAGCGTGATTGTATTCAAATGGATGAGCTTGAACTGGCCACGCAATACTTAAGCGAAAACCACCATAATAGTAATCCTGAACTTTATTCCATTTCTACCCATGTACGCTTAGTGAGCAATAATGATGTACTACTGACTCTGCTGCTTGAAGATGGGTGGGCGATCCTGGAGCACTCCTTAGCTGCGCCTTTGTTGCAAAGTGGTCAGTTGGTGCAGCTCAATGTTAATGAATTGGCTAACGCGCTTCGGGTACATTTATCATTTTATTGTCCTCCGGAATTAGAACGTTATCCGGAAGTTGCAGCTGTTAAATCTGCATTACAGGTATTTGCAAAAAGTAATTTCCGCTAGTCGCAAGGTGCTCACACTCCAGAGAAATGGCAGAGTCATGAACTCCGGGCTGGATAACCATGAACTTTTATGCCTGTTTATTGTCGAAGGGCATAGATTTCTTTGGATGTTCTATTGCTATGAGTTACGTATTACCAACAACAACCCATGACACCGCCAGTTCGAGCACCACTTCAACATTGCAATCATCACAGTGTTCCTCAGATTCAAATAATGATAAAGCAACAAAGCCCAAATCTGACTTAAACCCGGAAGCTCAAACATTTGTGCCACGTGCTCAACGTGTTCAGGAATGTACGAACACACCTCCAGATATCGGGCACCGACAAGCCACTGAATACCCAACGTTTACTCCCCGGAGGTTTGGCCAAAGAGCAAATAGCCCTTGCCCTGAAGCTACTCAACAAGCGATTAAAGAAAAGATCGGTAGCGGTTTCGATACATTGAAAGGCGAGGATTTCATAAACGCAGAAGCAACATTCCGAGCCATCTTAAACGAAAACCAGGGCAAGCTGATTCCGTCCGACGAGCAGAACACCCTCATAGGACTTGCAAGGTCGCTAAAAGCGCAAAGTCAGGAAAAACAGAAAGAAGCCTGCCATCTTCTGGAAAAACTCAGGTTGACTGGAAAGCTCACCACGCTCAAGGCTTCGACCATTAAAAACCTTGATCTGACCCTGAGTCAATGTGAAAGGGCACTTGGAAGGTACCCTGATGCTGAAGCACGACTTTTGAGACTGAGAAAAATAAATCCCGATGCTGATGAGACGAGCTTTTGTCAGCCTTCTGACAATTTTGACGCTGATATGGCTAATATCCAACTGTGGCAGGATATGGAAAAACACACACTGACTGAAACACTCCTGTATAACATGCGAGCAGTGTTGACTATTAATTTGCAGTCGGCCCGATCCACTTACGCCATACAAAAACTGCATAAAAACCTCCATATAGTTACTATGGCTCTGGCAATATTCTGGCAGGCGAGAGGCAAAAATGAATGGGCTGAAGGTCTGCTGTTGAGCATGATTGGGGTGCCTCCCAATGGCAGTGAGGAGTTCCTGTACAGCCCCTTTCATCATGACATTAAACTGGTGCTGGCAAGACTCTGGTACGTGATGGACAAAAATAATCAAGCTGAAAGACTGCTGCTGAGCCTGAGTAACAAGCCTCCTTATGCCAGTGAGGAGATTATGTGCACACCCTCTAATCATCTTAAAATTGATCTGGCTCTGGTGCGGCTTTGGCAGAAGATGGGTAGATATGATAAGGCTGAGAGACTGCTGCTGAATATGAGTGACAAGCACCTTGGTATGAGTTGGGACATCCTTTGCAGGCCATGTGGGCAGCATGTCATTGATCTGGCTCAGGTACGTCTCTGGCAGGTTATGGACAAACATGAACTGTCTGAAAGACTGCTGCTGAACATGAGCCACAAGCATCCCGATGACAGCGAAGGCACCCTGTGCAAGCCCTTTGGAAATCCTGTTATCGACATCACTCTGGCACGACATTGGGAACTGGCGGGCAAATATAACCTCACTGAAAGACTGCTGCTCAACATGTGTGGTGTAGACCCAAATGCCAGTGAAGACACCCTTTGCACACCGGGTGAGAATCAGGAAATTGACCTGACCCGGATGCGACTCTGGCAGCTGATGGGCAAATATGAACGGGCTGAAAGACTGACACTGAATATGAGAGGCAAGCCCCCCAATGCCGATGAAGACACCCTTTGCTCGCCTTCCGGGAATCACAACATTGACCTGTGTCAGGCGCGAATCTGGCAAAATATGAACAAATATAAACTGTCTGAGAGGCTGCTGCTGAACATGAGTCACAAGCACCCCAATGCCGATGAAGACACACTCAGCAAACCCTCCGGAAATCATGAAGTTGATCTGGCTCTGTTTCGACTCTGGAAGATAACGGGCAGAAATAAATTAGCTGAAAGCCTGCTGCTGATCATGAGAGGTACTCACCTCTATGCCAGTGAGGAAGAACGATGCAGCCCCTGTGGAAATAAGGAACTGGACCTGAATCTGGCGCGTCATTGGGAAGAAACAGACAACCTGCATCTGTCTGAAAGACTCTTGCTGAACATGAGTAGCAAGCACCCCTGCGACAGTGAGGATCGTCTGTGCATGCCTTGCGGGAATCGTACCATTGACCTGGCAATGGTTCGACTCTGGCAGAAAACAGGCAGATATGAATGGGCCAAAGTACTGATCATGCGCTGCTGTGATTTATACCACTCGAGTGAGTGTGAATTGGCACTCTTTAGCTTATTTGCCGGACAAACAGGATTTTTGGAAATGACCAGCAGGTTTCCGTTGAGTGCTAATACCTTGCTGGCTAGCTCGATCCATTATTTCAGACTGGCATGTGAGCAAATAACAGAGGACGCCCCGAGGTCAGGAAAAGATAACTTAAAAAAGGCACTTGAACTTGTTGAATCAGCATTGGAAAAGTACCCCCCGAGTGCGGGCGCTTTTTCACAAAAAGCGCATTGTCTCAGAATGATGGGTGCCGGTGAGAAAGAATGGAGGGAATGGTTCCAAAAAGCCAACTTCCTTGACCCCAACCGATTACAAAAGAGTAAAACTGATTTTTGGCGAAGCAAAGAATCCGCTGCTCTTCAGAAGTTATGGGATCTCAAAGAGTAAACAGACATACTCGATATGCCTGATGACTTAAGCCCATCTGCCGGGCAAGAAGGATTTATGGAAATGATGAGCCGCTATCCGGAAAGTGCGAGCCTTGCAGGCTCTCAATATAGACGAACAACCATGAACTTTAATGTCCGTTTGCTGTCCAAGGAACACAGTTTTACAG
This sequence comes from Endozoicomonas sp. 8E, assembly GCF_032883915.1. Lineage (NCBI taxonomy): Bacteria > Pseudomonadati > Pseudomonadota > Gammaproteobacteria > Oceanospirillales > Endozoicomonadaceae > Endozoicomonas > Endozoicomonas sp. 8E. The sequence continues at coordinate 4,978,857 of NZ_CP120717.1, forward strand.
AGATGTAATAGTACTATGGCATATGGACCCACACCAACGACCGGCACTGCGGTCAGTTCCAGCGCTCCGGCTGCAACACCTGAAGCGAGCAAATCTGCCTTAAACCCGAATGCAGAACCGTTTATTCCACGCTCTCAACCGGTTAAGCAAAGTCCGGACACACCCTTATCTGTCAGATACCCACAAACGACTGCAGGCCAGAACATCGCTCCTCAAACGTTTCAAAAACAGAGGATAAAAAATTATTCCGATGAAACTGCAATGAAGGTTGATAACGCCTACGAAGCACTAAAAAAACAAAATTTCATAAAAGCAGAAGAAATATTCCGAACCCTCTTAAGCGAAAACCAGGGCATAGAAAATCAGTTCGGCTATCGAGACATAATCATAGGGCTTGCAAGGTCGCTAAAAGAGCAAACTGTTAACAAACAGATAGAAGCCTGCAATATTCTGAATCAACTCAGATCAAAAGGACCGCTTAATGCATTTGGGGCTTCGACCATTCATAACCTTGATCTGACCCTGAGCCTTTGTGAAGAGAAAATTGGTTTGCAACTGAACGCGGAAGCACGACTTTTGATGTTGAGAAACAAAAGGCTCAATGATAATGAAAATGCCCTGTGTGCGATTTCTGGCCATTTTGACGCAGATATTAACATGGCCCGGATATGGCAATTTTTACACAAATACTCGCTGTCTGAAAAACTCCTGTTGAACATAAGAGCAGCGCTGATTAATAGCCTGCTGTTGAATCCATACGATGTACAAAAATTGCGCAGACACCTCCATCTCGTAAACTTGGCTCTGATTCGGCTCTGGCAGCTTATGCAAAAATTCCAACTGTCTGAGGGCCTGCTGCTGGATATGATGGGCAAACATCCCGATGACAGTGAGGACATTCTCTGCAAGCCCTCCGCCCATGATGACATCAACCTGGCTCTGGTGCGTCTCTGGCAGGATATGGGGAAACATAAACAGGCCGAAAGACTGCTGCTGAATATGAGCAAAAAGAATCCTGAGGACACTGAGGACATTCTCTTCAGGCCCTCTGGGGATCATGACATTGACCTGGCTCTGGCAAGATTATGGATCATTATGGGCAAACACAGGCTGGCTGAAAGACTGCTGCTGAGCACTTGTGGCAAGCACCCCGATGAGAGTTGGGACTACCTGTGCAAGCCCTCCGGGCATCATGTTATTGATCTGGCTCAGATACGCCTCTGGCAAGAAATGGACAAACATGAACTGTCTGAAAGACTGCTGCTGAACATGTGCCACAAGCATCCTCATGACAGTGAGGACAGCCTGTGCAAGCCCACTGGGCATCCTATTATCGACATCGCCCTGGTGCGCCATTGGGAGCTGGAGGGCAAATATCAACTTGCTGAAAGACTGCTGCTTAACCTGTGTGGCACGCACCCGGATGCCAGTGAAGACAGCCTTTGCAAACCTTGTGGGAATCAGGAAATTGATCTGGCCCGGATGCGACTCGGGCAGCTAATGGGCAAACATGAACGCTCTGAAAGGCTGCTACTGAATATGATTGGCCTGCACCCCAATGCCGATGAAGACAGCCTGTGCAGGCCTTCAGGGAATCATGACATTGATATGGCTCGGGTGCGAGTCTGGCAAGTTATCGACAAACATGAACTGTCCGAGAGGCTGCTGCTGAATATGATTGGCCTGCAGCCCGATGCCGATGAAGACAGCCTGTGCAAACCTTCCGGGAATCATGAGATTGATCTGGCTCGGGTGCGACTCTGGCAAGATAAGAGCAAATATGAACTGTCTGAGAGGCTGCTGCTGAACATGAGTGGTAAGTACTTATGTGCCAGTGAGGAGGAACTCTGCAGGCCCTGTGGAAATCATCTCGTTGACCTGTCCCTGGCGCGACTTTGGGAGTTCATGGACAAAGATTACCTGACTGAAAGGCTGTTACTGAACATGAGTGGCAAGCACCCCAATGCCGACGAAGGCAGCCTGTGCAAACCTTGCGGGAATCATCTCATTGACCTGTCTCTGGTGCGACTTTGGGAGTTCATGGATAAAAATTATCTGGCCGAAAGGCTATTACTGAACATGAGTAGCAAGCACCCCGATGACAGTGACGATCGTCTGTGCATGCCTTGCGGGAATCATCTTATAGATCTGGCACTGGTACGACTCTGGCAGAGAATCGGCAAATATGAATGGGCTAAAGAACTGGTCACACGCTGCTGTGATGTATACCCTTCGAGTGAGTGTGAATTAGCACTGTTGAGATTATCTGCCGGGCAAGCAGGATTTTTGGAAATGATCAGCAGGCACCCGGAGAATGCTAATACCCTGCTGACTTGCTCGATCCATTATTTCAGACTGGCATGTGAGCAAATAACAGAGGGCGTCCCGGGGTCAGGAAAAGATAACTTAAACAAGGCGCTCGAGCTTATTGAATCAGCATTGGAAAAGTACCCCCTGAGTGCAAGAGTTTGTTCGCAAAAAGCGCATTGTCTCAGAATGATGGGTGCCAGCGAGAAAGAATGGAAGCAATGGTTCCAAAAAGCCAACTTCCTTGAACCCAACCGATTGCAGAGGAGTAAAACTGATTGTTGGCGAAGCAAAGAAGCCGCTGCCCTTCAGAAGTTATCGAATCTCAAAGAGTAAACAGACATCCTTGAACCTTTATGCCTGATGACTCAGGCCTGTCTGCCGGACAAGAATGATTTATGGATATGATGAGCCGCTATCCGAAAGGTGCGAATACCTTGCAGGCTCTCAATATAGACGAACAACCATGAACTTTAATGTCCGTTTGCTGTCCAAGGAGCACAGTTTTACAGAGATGTTATAGTACTATGGCATATGGACCCACACCAACGACCGGCACCGCGGTCAGTTCCAGCGCTCCGGCTACAACACCTGAGGCGAGTAAATCTTCCTTAAACCCGAATGCGGAACCGTTTATTCCACGCTCTGAACTGGTTAAGCAAAGTCCGGAAGCACCCTTATCTGTCAGATACCGACAAACGACTGCAAGCCAGAACATTCCTCCTCAGACATTTCAAAAACAGAGGAGGAAAAATTATTCCAAAGAAACTGCAATGATGGTTGATAACGCTTACGAAGCACTAAAAAAACAAAATTTCATAAAAGCAGAAGAAATATTCCGGACCCTCTTAAGCGAAAACCAGGGCATAGAAAATCAGTTTGGCTATGAAGGTATAATCATAGGGCTTGCAAGGTCGCTAAAAGAGCAAACTGTTAACAAACAGATAGAAGCCTGCAATATTCTGAAACAACTCAGATCAAAAGGACCGCTTAATGCATTTGGGGCTTCAACCATTCATAACCTTGATCTGACCCTGAGCCTTTGTGAAGAGAAAATTGGTTTGCACCTGAACGCGGAAGCACGACTTTTGATGTTGAGAAACAAAAGGCTCAATGATAATGAAAATGCCCTGTGTGCGATTTCTGGCCATTTTGACGCAGATATTACTATGGCCCGGATATGGCAACATCTACACAAATACTCGCTGTCTGAAAAACTCCTGCTGAACTTGAGAACAGGGCTGATTAATAGCCAGCTGTTGAATCCGTATGATGTACAAAACTTGCGCAGATACCTCCACACCGTAAATTTGACTCTGGCTCGACTCTGGCAGCATCTGGAAAAATTCCAACTGTCTGAGGGCCTGCTGCTGGATATGATGGGCAAACATCCCGATGTCAGAGAGGACATTCTCTGCAAGCCCTCCGCCCATAATGACATCAACCTGGCTCTGGTGCGCCTCTGGCAGGATATGGGTAAACATAAACAGGCCGAAAGACTGCTGCTGAAAATGAGCAAAAAGCATTCTGAGGACAGTGAGCACATTCTCTGCAAGCCCTCTGGAGATCATAACATTGACCTGGCTCTGGCAAGATTATGGATCATTATGGGCAAACACAGGCCGGCTGAAAGACTGTTGCTGAGCGCTTGTGGCAAGCACCCCGATGAGAGTTGGGACAAACTGTGCAAGCCTTCCGGGCATCATGTCATTGATCTGGCTCTGGTACGCCTCTGGCAGGATATGGGCAAACATGAACTGTCTGGAAGACTGCTGCTAAACATGAGCCACAAGCATCCTCATGACAGTGAAGACAGCCTGTGCAGACCCTCTGGGCATACTATTATCGACCTCACTCTCGTGAGACATTGGGAGCTGGCGGGCAAATATCAACTTGCTGAAAGGCTGCTGCTTAACCTGTGCGGCACACACCCGGATGCCAGTGAAGACAGCCTTTGCAAACCTTGTGGAAATCAAGAAATTGACCTGACCCGGATCCGACTCGGGCAGCTGATGGGCAAACATGAACGCTCTGAAAGGCTGCTACTGAATATGATTGGCCTGCATCCCAATGCCGATGAAGACAGCCTCTGCAGGCCTTCAGGGAATCGTAACATTGATATGGCTCGGGTGCGACTCTGGCTAAGTATCGGTAAACATGAACTGTCCGAGAGGCTACTGCTGAATATGATTGGCCTGCAGCACAATGCCGATGAAGACACCCTGTGCAAACCTTCCGGGAATCAGGACATTGATCTGGCTCGGGTGCGACTCTGGCAAAATACCAGCAAATATGAACTGTCTGAGAAGCTGCTGCTGAACATGGGTGGTAAGTACTTTTGTGACAGTGAGGAAGAACTGTGCAGGCCCTGTGGAAATCACGCCGTTGACCTGTCCCTGGCGCGACACTGGGAGTTAATGAACAAATATTACCTGACTGAAAAGCTGTTACTGAACGTGAGTGGCAAGCATCCCGATGCCGATGAAGGCAGCCTCTGCAAACCTTGCGGTAATCATCTCATTGACCTGGCTCTGGCGCGACTTTGGGAGTCAATGGACAAATATTCCCTGACTGAAAGGCTGTTACTGAACATGAGTGGCAAGCACCCCAATGCCGACGAAGGCAGCCTGGGCAAACCTTGCGGGAATCATTTCATTGACCTGGCTCTGGTGCGCCTTTGGGAGTTCATGGACAAACATTATCTGGCCGAAAGGCTATTGCTGAACATGAGTAGCAAGCACCCCGATGACAGTGAAGATCGTCTGTGCATGCCTTGCGGGAATCATCTTATAGATCTGGCACTGGTACGACTCTGGCAGAGAATCGGCAAATATGAATGGGCTAAAGAACTGATCACACGTTGCTGTGATCTATACCCTTCGAGTGAGTGTGAATTAGCACTGTTGAGCTTATCTGCCGGGCAAGCAGGATTTTTGGAAATGATCAGCAGGTATCCGGAGAATGCCAATACCCTGCTGCCTTGCTCGATCCATTATTTCAGACTGGCATGTAAGCAAATAACTGAGGATGTCCCGGGGTTAGGAAAAGATAACTTAAACAAGGCACTCGAGCTGGTTGAATCAGCATTGGAAAAGTACCCCCCGAGTGCAGGCGCTTTTTCGCAAAAAGCGCATTGTCTCAGAATGATGGGTGCCAGCGAGAAAGAATGGAAGCAATGCTTCCAGAAAATCAACTCCCTTGACCCCAATCGATTGCAGAGGAGTAAAACTGATTTTTGGCGAAGCATAGAAGCCGCTGCCCTTCAGAAGTTATCGAATCTCAACAAATAAAAAAACTTCCTTGAACCTTTGTGACTGATGACTGTCCAACAGCATAGATTTTCAGGGAATCTACATTATTATGAGTTACGGGCCAACACCTACAACCAGCGCTCCAGCCAGTTCGGGCACTAAGACATCGCAATCGCCTCAATATTGTGCGCCAGTTTCCTATGCCGATGCGGCAAAAAAGCCTCCATCTACCTCAAATCGGCAAGCTAAACCTCTCAATCCACCGACTCAACTTCCAAAAGGTGTTCGTCAACATTCGAACAGACCCTCAAGGCGAGCAACTGCACACCAGAGTTCTACTCCCCGGACCTTTCACCCAGAGGCGAAGACGTGTTCTCCTGAAGCCCTTAAAAAAGCGATCAATAGCGCTTTCGCAATTCTCAACAATCAAAATTTCACTGATGCAGAAAAAGCATTCCGGACCCTCTTAAACGGCAAACATGGCATACCGAACCAGTTCAACAAGCAAGAAGCAACCATAGGACTTGCAAGATCTCTAAATGAGCAAACCCGCGAAAAACAGCTGGAAGCCTGCTCTATTCTGGAAGAACTCAGGTTAGATGGAAAACTTAACAGGTTCGGAGCTTCGACCATCAGTAACCTTGATCTGTGCCTGAGCCTCTGTGAAGAAGCACTTGGAAGATACCTTGATGCCGAAACCCGACTGTTGAGACTGAGAAAAAAAATGCGCGATGCCAATGAGAGAGACCTGTGCGAACCTTCTCACTATTATGCCGCAGATATTAGTAATGCACGACTGTGGCAGCTTATGGGCAAATACACTCTGGCTGAAACATTGTTACTGAACTTAAAGACAGAACTGATTAAAGACCTGCAGTCAAAACCCTATTCGCCTGCTACATCAAAACTGCGTAAATACCTCGATACCGTCAACATGACCCTGATGCGACTCTGGCAGTTGATGGACAAACATCAAAAGGCTGAACTTCTGATGCTCGGCATCATTGGCAAGCACCCCGATGACGATGAGGACGTCCTCTGCAGGCAATCTGATCATAAAGACGTTGATCTGGCTCTGACGTTTATCTGGCGGGGGTTGGGCAAGCGTGGGCGCGCTGAGAGGCTGCTGCTGAACATGGGTCGCAAGCATCCCGATGACAGTGAGGAGATTCTGTGTCGCCCCACTGGCCATCGTGCCATTGACATGGCTCTGGTGCGAACCTGGGAAGAAATGGACAAACTTGAGCTGGCTGAAAAGCTACTGCTGAACATGAGTGGAAAGCGCCCCGGTGACAGCGAGGAAGCACTGTGCAAGCCCTGTGGGCATCATGACATTGATCTCTCTCTGGCACTGGTCTGGCAGAGGAAATTCAAATATATACGAACTGAAAAACTACTGCTGAACATGAGTGGAAAGCACCCCGGTGACAGCGAGGAAGCACTGTGCAAGCTCTCTGAGAATCGTGAAATTAACCTGGCTCTGGTTCGATTTTGGGAACTGAAGGGCAAATATGAACTGGCTGAAAAGCTGCTGTTGAACATGAGTCGCAAGCATCCCGGTGCCAGTGAAGAGATCCTATGCAAGCCCTGCTGGCAGCTGGAAATTGATCTGACACTGGTGCGACACTGGGGGATCTCGGGCAAATATCACCTCTCTGAAAGACTTCTGCTTAACATGAGTGGCAAGGACCCCGATGACAGTGAGGAGATCCTTTGCAAGCCTTGTGGAAATCATGATATTGATCTGGCTCTGGCGATGCTCTGGGAGATGATGGATAAACCTGAACAGACTGAAAGACTGCTGCTGAACATAAGTGGCAAGCACCCCGGTGACGACGAAGGCAGCCTGTGCAAGCCCTCTGGCAATCATGAGATTGACCTGACTCTGGCACGCTGCTGGGAGAATACAGGCAAATTTGGACGGGCTAAAAGACTGCTTGAGCGTGGCTGTGAATTCTATCATTCGATTGAATTTGAACTCACACTATTAAAGTTACCTACCGGGCAAGAAGGATTTATGGAAATGATCAGTCGCTATCCGGAAAGCGCCAATACTTTGCTGGCTAACTCGATCCATTATTTCAGCCTGGCTTGTGAACAGATCATTCAGGATGACCCGGAGTCAGGACAAGATAACCTTCATAAGGCTCTGGAATTTGTCGAGTCAGCACTGAAAAAATACCCACCGAGTGCGGGAGCTTTTTCCCAAAAAGCGCACTGTCTCAGAATGCTGGGGAAAAATGAGCAAGAATGGAAGGAATGGTTTGATAGAGCGAGAGCCTTTGACTTCAGACGGGCACAGAGGGCTAAAACTCATTTTTGGCGAAACAGGGAGGCCGCTGCCTTCCAGAAGTTATCGAATCTCAAAGAATAAAAAAACTTCCTTGAACCTTTATGACTGATGACTGTCCAACAGCATAGATCTTCAGGGAATTTACATCATTATGAGTTACGGGCCAACACCTACAACCAACGCTCCAGCCAGTTCGAGCACTTCGACATCGCAATCGTCTCCATATTGCGCGTCAGGCTCCTATGCCGATGCGGTAAGAAAAAGTCTATCCACCTCAAATCGGGAAATAAAATCTGTTACTCAAGCGGCTCAACTTCCACAAGTTGTTCATCAACGTTCGAACAGTACCTCAGATATTTCAGGTCGGCAGGCATCTGCCTGCCAGCCTGCTACGACATCTCAGCCGTCACGGTACTGTGCGTCAGGTTCAGATACCGGTGCATCAAAAGGGCGTAAATTTACCTTAAATCCGAACGCTGAAACGTTTATTCCACGTTCGCAACGTCCTCATGGTGGTCATCAGCATTCGAAAAGTCCCTCAGGGCCAGAAGCTGCATACCAGAGCTCTACTCCACGGACCTTTCACCCAGAGGCGAAGACCTGCCCTCCTGAAGCGCTTAAAAAAGAGATCAATAGCGCTTTCGCAATGCTAAAGAATCAAAATTTCACAGATGCAGAAAAAGCATTCCGGACCCTCTTAAACGGCAAACATGGCATACCGAATCGGTTCGACAAGCAGGAAGCAACCGTAGGGCTTGCAAGATGTCTAAAAGAGCAAACCCACGAAAAACAGATGGAAGCCTGCTCTATTCTGGAAGAACTCAGGTTAGATGGAAAACTTACCAGGTTCGGAGCTTCGAACATTGATAACCTTGATCTGTGCCTGAGCCTCTGTGAAGAAGCACTTGGAAAATACCTTGCTGCCGAAACCCGACTGTTGCGATTGAGAAAAAAAATGCCCAATGCCAATGAGAGAGCATTGTGCGAACCTTCTCACTATTATGCCGCAGATATTAGTAATGCACGACTTTGGCAGCTTATGGGCAAATACACTCTGGCTGAAACATTGTTACTGAACTTAAAGACAAAACTGATTAAAAACCTGCAGTCAAAACCCTATTCTCCTGCTACATCAAAACTGCGTAGACACCTCAATACCGTCAACATGGGCCTGATGCGACTCTGGCAGTTGATGGACAAACATCAAAAGGCTGAACTTCTGATGCTCGACCTCATTGGCAAGCGCCCCGATGACAATGAGGACATACTCTGCAGGCAATCTGATCATAAAGACGTTGATCTGGCTCTGACGTTTATCTGGCGGGCGTTGGGCAAGCGTGAGCGGGCTGAGAGGCTGCTGCTGAACATGAGTCGTAAGCATCCCCATGACAGTGAGGAGATTCTGAGTAGACCCACTGGCCATCGTGCCATTGACATGGCTCTGGTGCGAACCTGGGAAGAAATGGACAAACTTGAGCTGGCTGAAAAGCTACTACTGAACATGAGCGGAAAGCGCCCCGGTGACAGCGAGGAAGAACTGTGCAAACTCTGTGGGCATCATGACATTGATCTCTCTCTGGCGGTACTCTGGCAGAGGATGTACAAATATATGCGAACTGAAAAGCTACTGCTGAACATGAGTGGAAAGCGCCCCGGTGACAGCGAGGAAGCACTGTGCAAGCTCTGTGGGAATCGTGAAATTGACCTGGCTCTGGTGCGATTTTGGGAGCTGACGGGCAAATATAATCTGGCTGAAAAGCTGCTGCTGAACGTGAGTCACAAGCATCCCGGCGCCAGTGAAGAGATCCTGTGCAAGCCCTGCTGGCAGCATGAAATTGATCTGACACTGGCGCGATACTGGGAGGTCTTGGGCAAATATCACCTCTCTGAAAGACTGCTGCTTAACATGAGTGGCAAAGACCCCGATGACAGTGAGGAGATCCTTTGCAAGCCTTGTGGAAACCATGAGTTTGATCTGGCTCTGGCGACGCTCTGGGAGATGATGGATAAACCTGAACGGGCTGAAAGACTGCTGCTGAACATGATTGGCAAGCACCCCGGTGAAGACGAAGACAGCCTGTGCAAGCCCTCTGGCAATCATGACATTGACCTGATTCTGGCACGCTGCTGGGAGATTACAGGCAAACATGAACGGGCTATAAATCTGGTTGAGCGTGGCTGTGAATTCTATCATTCGAATGAATTTGAACTCACACTGTTAAAGTTTTCTACCGGGCAAGAAGGATTTATGGAAATGATTAGCCGCTATCCGGAAAGTGCCAATACCTTGCTGGCTAACTCGATCCATTATTTCAGCCTGGCTTGTCAGCAGATCATTCAGGATACCCCGGAGTCAGGGCAAGATAACCTTCATAAGGCTCTGGAATTTGTGGAATCAGCACTGAAGAAATACCCACCAAGTGCGGGAGCTTATTCGCAAAAAGCGCACTGTCTCAGAATGCTGGGGAAAAATGAGCAAAAATGGAAGGAATGGTTTGCTAGAGCGAGAGCCTTTGACTCCAGCCGGACACGCAGGGCTAAAACTCATTTTTGGCGAAACAGGGAAGCCGCAGCCCTTCAGAAGTTGTCGAATTCCAAAGAATAAAAAAACATCCTTGAACCTTTATGCCTGATGACTGTCCAACAGCATAGATTTTCAGGGAATCTGCATCATTATGAGTTACGGGCCAACACCTACAACCGGTGCTCCGGTGAGCTCGGGCACCAGGACATCGCAACCGTCAGGGTATTGTGCGTCAGGTTCAGATACCGGTGCATCAAAAGGGCGTAGATCTACCTTAAATCCGAACGCTGAAACGTTTATTCCACGTTCGCAACGTCCTCATGGTGGTCATCAACATTCGAACATCCCCTCAAGGCCAGCAACTGCATACCAGAGTTTTACTCCCTGGACGCTTCACCCAGAGGCGAAGACCTGCCCTCCTGAAGCGCTTAAAAAAGCGATCAATAGCGCTTTCGCAATGCTCAAAAATCAAAATTTCACAGATGCAGAAAAAGCATTCCGGGTCATCTTACACGGCAAACATGGCATACCGAATCCGTTCGACAAGCAGGAGGTAACCATAGGGCTTGCAAGATCGCTAAAAGAACAAACCTGCGAAAAACAGATGGAAGCCTGCTCTATTCTGGAAGAACTCAGATTAGATGGAAAACTTACCAGGTTCGGAGCTTCGAGCATTAGTAACCTTGATCTGACCTTGAGCCTTTGTGAAGAAGCACTTGGAAGACATCTTGATGCCGAAAACCGACTGTTGAGACTGAGAAAAAAAATGCGCGATGCCGATGAGAGAGCTCTGTGCAAACCTTCTCACTATTATGCCGCAGATATTGGTAATGCCCGACTGTGGCAGTCTATGGGCAAATACACTCTGGCTGAAACATTGTTACTGAACTTAAAGACAGAACTGATTAAAAACCTGCAGTCAAAACCCTATTCCCCTGTTACATCAAAACTGCGTAAACACCTCGATACCGTCAACATGACCCTGGCGCGACTCTGGCAGTTGATGGACAAACATCAAAAGTCTGAACTTATGATGCTCGACATCATTGGCAAGCGCCCCGATGACAATGAGGACGTACTCTGCAGGCGATCTGATCATAAAGACGTTGATCTGGCTCTGACGTTTATCTGGCGGGCGTTAGGCAAGCGAGAGCGGGCTGAGAGGCTGCTGCTGAACATGAGTCGCAAGCATCCCGACGACAGTGAGGAGATTCTGTGTAGCCCCACCGGCTATCGTGCCATTGACATGGCTCTGGTGCGAACCTGGGAAGAAATGGATAAACTTGAGCTGGCTGAAAAGCTGCTGCTGAACATGAGTGGCAAGAAGCCCAATGACAATGAGGAGACCCTGAGTGAGTCCTGTAGGCATCATGACATTGATCTCACTCTAGCACTACTCTGGCAGAGGATGTACAAATATATAAGAACTGAAAAGCTACTGCTGAACATGAGTGGAAAGCGCCCCGGTGACAGCGGGGAAGTACTGTGCAAACCCTGTGGGAATCGTGAAATTGACCTGGCTCTGCTTCGATTTTGGGGGCTGGCGGGCAAACATAAACTGGCTGAAAAGCTGCTGCTGAACATGAGTCGCAAGCCTCCCGGCGCCAGTGAAGAGATCCTGTGCAAGCCCTGCTGGCAGCAGGAAATTGATCTGGCACTGGTGCGATGCTGGGAGGTCTCGGGCAAATACCACCTCTCTGAAAGACTGCTGCTTAACATGAGTGGCAAGGACACCGATGGCAGTGAGGAGATCCTTTGCAAGCCTTGTGGAAATCATGATTTTGATCTGACCCTGGCGATGATCTGGGAGATGATGGATAAACCTGAACGGACTGAAAGACTGCTGCTGAACATGATTGGCAAGCACCCAGGTGACGACGAAGACAGCCTGTGCAAGCCCTCTGGCAATCATGAGATTGACCTGACTCTGGCACGCTGCTGGGAGATTACAGGCAAACTTGGACGGGCTAAAAGACTGGTTGAGCGCGGCTGTGAGCTCTATCATTCGAATGAATTTGAACTCACACTGTTAATGTTATCTACCGGGCAAGAAGGATTTATGGAAATGATTAGCCGCTATCCGGAAAGTGCCAATACCTTGCTGGCTAAATCGATCCATTATTTCAACCTGGCTCGTCAGCAGATCATTCAGGATACCCCGGAGTCAGGACAAGATAACCTTCACAAGGCCCTGGAATTTGTGGAATCAGCACTGCAGAAGTACCCTCCGAGTGCGGGAGCTTTTTCCCAAAAAGCGCACTGTCTCAGAATGCTGGGGAGAAGTGAGCATGAATGGAAGGAATGGTTTGATAGAGCGAGAGCCTTTGACTCCAGCCGGGCATACAAGGCTAAAACTAATTTTTGGCGAAACAACGAAGCCGCTGCCCTTCAGAAGTTATCGAATTCCAAAGAATAAAAAAACATTCTTGAACCTTTATGCCTGATGACTGTCCAACAGCATAGATTTTCAGGGAATCTACATCATCATGAGTTACGGGCCAACACCTACAACCAACGCTCCAGCGAGTTCGAGCACTACGACATCGCAATTGTCTCAATATTGTGCGTCAGGTTCAGATACTGGTGCATCAAAAGGGCGTAGATCTACCTTAAATCCGAACGCTGAAACGTTTATTCCACGTTCGCAACTTCATCATGGTCATCAACATTCGAACAGACTCTCAAATACTCCAGACTGGCCAGCAACTGCATGCCAGAGCTCTACTCCCCGGACGTTTCACCCGGAGGCGCAGACCTACCCTCCTGACGCTCTTAAAAAAGCGATCAATAGCGCTTTCGCAATGCTCAACAATCAAAATTTCATAGATGCAGAAAAAGCATTCCGGGTCATCTTACACAACAAGCATGGCATACCGAATCCGTTCGACAAGCAGAACGTAACCGTAGGGCTTGCAAGATCGCTAAAAGAGCAAACCTGCGAAAAACAGTTGGAAGCCTGCTCTATTCTGGAAGAACTCAGGTTAGATGGAACACTCAACAGGTTCGGGGCTTCGACCATTTATAACCTTGACCTGACCCTGAGCCTTTGTGAAGAGGCGCTTGGAAAACATTTTGATGCCGAAACCCGACTGTTGAGGCTGAGAAAAAAAAGGCTCGATGCCGATGAGAGAACCCTGTGCAAACCTTCTTACTATTATGCCGCAGATATTAATAATGCCCGACTGTGGCAGTCTATGGGCAAATACACTCTGGCTGAAACACTGTTCCTGAACATAAAAAAAGAACTGATTAAAAACCTGCAGTCAACACCCTATTCTCCTGCTACATCAAAACCGCGTAAATACCTCGATACCGTCAATATAGCCCTGGGGCGACTCTGGCAGTTAATGGACAAACATCAAGAGGCTGAAATCCTGATGCTCGGAATCATTGGCAAGCGCCCCGATGACCATGAGGACGTACTCTGCAGGCAATCTGATCATAAAAACGTTGATCTGGCTCTGACGTTTATCTGGCGGGCGTTGGGCAAGCATGAGCGGGCTGAGAGGCTGCTGCTGAACATGAGTCGCAAGCATCCCGATGACAGTAAGGAGATTCTCTGTAGCTCCACTGGCGATCCTGCCATTGACATAGCGCTGGTGCGAATCTGGGAAGAAATGGACAAACTTGAGCTGGCTGAAAAGCTGCTGCTGAACATAAGTGGCAAGAGACCCAACGACAATGAGGAAGTCCTGAGTGAACCCTGTGGGCATCATGACATTGATCTCACTCTGGCACTACTCTGGCAGAGGATATACAAATATATACGAGCTGAAAAGCTACTGCTGAACATGAGTGGAAAGCGCCCCGGTGACAGCGAGGAAGAACTGTGCAAGCTCTCTGGAAATCGTGAAATTGATTTGCCTCTGGCACGACATTGGGAGCTGACGGGCAAATATAAACTGGCTGAAAAGCTGCTGCTGAACATGAGTCGCAAGCATCCCGGCGCCAGTGAAGAGATCCTGTGCAAGCCATGCTGGCAGCATGACATTGATCTGACACTGGTGCGATACTGGGAGGTCTCGGGCAAATATCACCTCTCTGAAAGACTGCTGCTTAACATGAGTGGCAAAGACCCCGATGACAGTGAGGAGATCCTTTGCAAGCCTTGTGGAAATCATGAGTTTGATCTGGCTCTGGCGACGCTCTGGGAGATGATGGATAAACCTGAACGGGCTGAAAGACTGCTGCTGAACATGATTGGCAAGCACCCCGGTGAAGACGAAGACAGCCTGTGCAAGCCCTCTGGCAATCATGACATTGACCTGGCTCTGGCACGCTGCTGGGAGATTACAGGCAAACTTGGACGAGCTAAAAGACTGGTTGAGCGTGGCTGTGAATTCTATCATTCGAATGAATTTGAACTCACACTGTTAAAATTATCTGTCGGGCAAGAAGGATTTATGGAAATGATTAGCCGCTATCCGGAAAGTGCCAATACTTTGCTGGCTAAATCGATCCATTATTTCAACCTGGCTTGTCAGCAGATCATGCAGTATACCCCGGAGTCAGGACAAGATAACCTTCATAAGGCTCTGGAATTTGTGGAATCAGCACTGAAGAAATACCCAGTAAGTGCGGGAGCTTATTCGCAAAAAGCGCACTGTCTCAGAATGCTGGGGAAAAGTGAGCAAGAATGGAGGGAATGGTTTGATAGAGCGAAAGCCTTTGACTCCAGCCGGACATACAGGGCGAAAACTCATTTTTGGCGAAACAGAGAAACTGCTGCCCTTCAGAAGTTATCGAATCTCAAAGAATAAAAACACATCCTTGAACCTTTATGACTGATGACTGTCCAACAGCATAGATTTTCAGGGAATCCACATCATTATGAGTTACGGGCCAACACCTATAACCAGCGCTCCAGTGACTTCGAGCACCAGGACATCGCAATCGTCTCCGTATTGTGCGTCAGGTTCTTACGCCGATGCGGCAAAAAAACGTCCATCTACCTCAAATCGAGAAACTAAATCTCTTACTCAACCAGCTCAACTTCCACAAGTTGTTCATCAACGTTCGACCAGTCCCTCAAATATTTCAGGTCGACAGGTCTCCGCCTGCCAGCCTGCTATGATATCGCAACCGTCACGGTATCGTGCGTCAGGTTCCTATGCCGATGCGGCAAAAAAGCCTCCATCTACCTCAAGTCAGGAAACTAAATCTCTGACTCAACCGGCTCAACTTCCACAGGGTGTTCATCAACATTCGAACTGGCCCTCAGATATTTCAGGCTGGCAGATATCGGCACATCAAGAGTCTGCTTCGACACGGCAATCGTCTCAGTATTGTGCGTCGGGTTCCTATTCCAATGCGGCCAAAAAACCTCCCTCTACCTCAAATCGGGAAGCTAAACCTCTTGCTCAATCGGCTCAACTGCCAAAGGATGATCGTCGACATTCGAACAAATCCTCAAATATTTCAGGCCAGCAGGCATCAGCTTACCAAAGGTCTACTCCCCGGACGTTTCATCCAGAGGCAAAGTCCCCCTCTCCTGAAGCTATTAAAAAAGAGATCAATAGCGCTTTCGCAATACTAAATAATCAAAATTTCATAGATGCAGAAAAAGCATTCCAGGTCATCTTACAGAAATACCAGGGCAAACTGAGTCCGTTCAACAAAGAGAACATAACCATAGGGCTTGCAAAATCACTAAAAGAACAAACCTACGAAAAAAAGTTAAAAGCCCGCTCTCTCCTGGAAGAGCTCAGGTTGGGTGGAAGACTCAATAAGTTTGGGGCTTCGACCATTCACAACCTAGACCTGACCCTAAGCCTCTGTGAACAGGCGCTTGGATTTTACTCTGCCGCTGAAAGTCGACTTTTGAGACTGAGACAGAAAAGGACCGATGCCAATGAGAGGGCCCTATGCACACCTTCTGGCTTTTATGCCGCAGATATTGCTAACGCCCGCCTGTGGCAGTGTATGGGCAAACACACGCAGTCTGAAACACTCCTGGTGAAAATCAAAGAAGTACTGATTGCAGAGCTGGAATCGAAACCTTACGCCCCTTCAGCAGGAAAACTGCGTAAACACCTCGATAGGGTAAATATATCTCTGGCGCGATTGTGGCAGTCGATCGAGAAATATCAACTGGCTGAAGACCTGCTGCTGGAGCTGAGCAGCAAGCAGCCCGATGATAGTGAGGACATCCTCTGCAAGCCCACTCGCCGTGATGACATCAACCTGGCTCTGGCGGTACTCTGGCAGGTGATGGGAAAATATAAACGGGCCGAAAGACTGCTACTCAACATGAGTGGCAAGCATTTCGAGGCCAGTGAAGACATTCTGTGCAAACCCTGCTGGCAACTCGACATTGATCTGATACTGACGCGACATTGGGAGGTCATGGGCAAATATAACCTCTCCGAAAGACTGCTGCTGAACATGAGTGAGAAGAACCCCGATGACAGTGAGGAGATACTTTGCAAGCCTTGTGGGCATCATCTTATTGACTTGGGTCTGGCGCGACTTTGGCAGATGACGGATAAACCTGATCGGGCTGAAAGGCTGCTACTGAACATGAGTGGCAAGCACCCCACTGACGATGCAGACAGCCTTTGCAAGCCCATTGGGGACGATGAAATGGACCTGGCTCTGGTAAGACTATGGGAAACGAAGGGCAAATATCACCTCTCTGAAAGACTGCTGCTTAACATGAGTGGCAAAGACCCCGATGACAGTGAGGAGATCCTTTGCAAGCCTTGTGGAAATCATGAGTTTGATCTGGCTCTGGCGACGCTCTGGGAGATGATGGATAAACCTGAACGGGCTGAAAGACTGCTGCTGAACATGATTGGCAAGCACCCCGGTGAAGACGAAGACAGCCTGTGCAAGCCCTCTGGCAATCATGACATTGACCTGACTCTGGCACGCTGCTGGGAGATTACAGGCAAACTTGGACGAGCTAAAAGACTGGTTGAGCGTGGCTGTGAATTCTATCATTCGAATGAATTTGAACTCACACTGTTAAAATTATCTGTCGGGCAAGAAGGATTTATGGAAATGATTAGCCGCTATCCGGAAAGTGCCAATACCTTGCTGGCTAAATCGATCCATTATTTCAACCTGGCTCGTCAGCAGATCATTCAGGATACCCCGGAGTCAGGACAAGATAACCTTCACAAGGCCCTGGAATTTGTGGAATCAGCACTGCAGAAGTACCCTCCGAGTGCGGGAGCTTTTTCCCAAAAAGCGCACTGTCTCAGAATGCTGGGGAGAAGTGAGCAAGAATGGAAGGAATGGTTTGATAGAGCGAAAGCCTTTGACTCCAGCCGGGAATACAGGGCGAAAACTCATTTTTGGCGAAACAGGGAAGCCGCTGCCCTTCAGAAGTTATCGAATCTCAAAGAATAAAAAACATCCTTGAACCTTTGTGCCTGATGACTGTCCAAAAGCACAGATTTGCAGGGAATCCACATCATTATGAGTTACGGGCCAACACCTACAACCACCAATCCAGTGAGTTCGGGCACCAGGACATCGCAATCGTCTCAATGTTGTGCGTCAGGTTCCTATGCCGATGCGATAAAAAAACGTCTATCTACCTCAAATCGGGAAATTAAATCTCTTACTCAACCGACTCAACTTCCAACAGTTGTTCATCAACGTTCGACCAGTCCCGCAAATATTTCAGGTCGGCAGGCATCTGCCTGTCAGCCTGCTACGACGTCACAACCGTCACGGTATTGTGCGTCAGGCTCCTATGCCGATGCGGCAAGAAAGCGTCCATCTGCCTCAAGTCAGGAAACTAAATCTCTGACTCAACCGGCTCAAATTCCACAGGGGGTTCATCAACATTCGAACTGGCCCTCAGATATTTCTGGCCGACAGATATCGGCTCATCAAGAGTCTGCTTCGACACGGCAATCGTCTCAGTATTGTGCGTCAGGTTCCTATGCCAATGCGGCCAAAAAACCTCTATCTACCTCAAATCGTGAAGCTAAACCTCTTGCTCCACAGGCTCAACTGCCAAGGGATGATCGTCGACATTCGAACAAATCCTCAAATATTTCAGGCCAGCAGGCATCAGCTTACCAAAGGTCTACTCCCCGGACGTTTCATCCAGAGGCAAAGTCCCCCTCTCCTGAAGCTATTAAAAAAGAGATCAATAGCGCTTTCGCAATACTAAATAATCAAAATTTCATAGATGCAGAAAAAGCATTCCAGGTCATCTTACAGAAATACCAGGGCAAACTGAGTTTGTTCAACAAAGAGAACGCAACTATAGGGCTTGCAAAATCACTAAAAGAACAAACCTACGAAAAAAAGTTAAAAGCCCGCTCTCTCCTGGAAGAACTCAGGTTAGATGGAAGACTCAATAAGTTTGGGGCTTCGGTCATTCACAACCTTGACCTGACCCTGAGCCTCTGTGAACAGGCGCTTGGATGGTACTTTGCCGCTGAAAGACGACTTTTGAGACTGAGACAGAAAAGGATCGATGACAATGAGAAGGCCCAATGCACACCTTCTGGCTTTTATGCCGTAGATATTGCTAACGCCCGCCTGTGGCAGTGTATGGGCAAAAACACGCAGTCTGAAACACTCCTGGTGAAAATCAAAGAAGTACTGATTGCAGAGCTGGAATCGAAACCTGACGCTCCTTCAGCAGGAAAACTGCGTAAACACCTCGATAGGGTAAATATATCTCTGGCGCGATTGTGGCAGTTGATGGAGAAATATCAACTGGCTGAAGGCTTGCTGCTGGAGCTGAGCAGCAAGCAGCCCGATGACAGTGAGGACATCCTCTGCAAACCCAGTTGCCGTGATGACATCAACCTGGCTCTGGCTCTACTCTGGCAGGAGATGGGGAAATATAACCTCTCTGAAAGGCTGGTGCTGAACATGAGTGAGAAGGACCCCGATGACAGTGAGGAGATGATTTGTAAGCCTTGTGGGCATCATCTAGTTGACCTGGCTCTGGCGCGACTTTGGCAGACGATGGGTAAATCTGATCAGGCTGAAACGCTGCTACTGGACATGAGTGGCAAGCACCCCACTGACGATGAAGACAGCCTTTGCAAGCCCATTGGGGACGATGAAATTGACCTGGCTCTGGTAAGACTATGGGAAACGTTGGGTAAACAGAAGCTGGCTGAAAGACTGCTGCTAAGCATGTGTGGCAAGCGCCTCGATGACAATGAGGAGACCCTGTGCACGCCCTTTGGGAATCATGAGATTGATCTCCCCCTGGCAAGACTCTGGCAGGCGACGGAAAAACATGAACGGACTGAAAGACTGCTACTGAACATGAGTAAGAAGGCCCCCGGTGACGATGAAGACAGCCTGTGCAAGCCCTCTGGACATCATGACACTGATCTGTCCCTTGCATTCTGCTGGCAGCTTATGGGCAAACTTGAGAGGGCTGAAAGACTGCTTAAGCGTTGCAGTGATTTATATCATTCGAATGAATTTGCAAGTGCGCTGTTAAGCTTATCCGCCGGGCAAGATGGATTTATGGAAATGATTAGCCGCTATCCGGAAAGTGCCGACACCTTGCTGGTTACCTCAATCCATTATTTCAGGCTGGCTTGTGAGCAGATAATCGATACCGGTCCAAAGTCAGGACAAGAGAACCTTCATAAAGCTCTGGAATTTGTGGAATCGACACTGAAAAAATACCCACCGACTGCTGGAGCTTTTTCTCAAAAAGCGCACTGTCTCAGAATGCTGGGGAAAAATGTGCAACAATGGAGAAAATGGTTTAATAGAGCGGATGCCCTTGACGCCAGCCGGGCATACAGGGCTAAAACTCATTTTTGGCGAAACAGGGAAGCCGCTGCCCTTCAGAAGTTATCGAATCTCAAAGAATAAAAAAACATCCTTGAACCTTTATGCCTGATGACTGTCCAACAGCATAGATTTTCAGGGAATCTCCATCATTATGAGTTACGGGCCAACATCTACAAGCAGCGCTCCAGCCAGTTCCAGCACTACGACATCGCAATCGTCTCCATATTGTGCGTCAGGTTCCTATGCCGATGCGGCAAAGAAACGTCCATCTACCTTAAATCGGCAAGCTAAACCTCTCAATCCACCAACTCAACTGCCACAGGGTGTTCATCAACATTCGACCAGTCCCTCAGATATTTCAGGTCGGCAGGCATCTGCCTGCCAGCCTGCTAAGACATCGCAACCGTCAAGGTATTGTGCGTCAGGTTCCTATGCCGATGCGGCAAGAAAGCGTCCATCTACCTCAAGTCAGGAAACTAAATCTCTTACTCAACCGGCTCAACTTCCACAGGGTGTTCATCAACATTCGAACAAATCCTCAAATATTTCAGGCCAGCAGGCATCAGCTTACCAAAGGTCTACTCCCCGGACGTATCATCCAGAGGCAAAGCCCCCCTCTCCTGAAGCAATTAAAAAAGAGATCGATAGTGCTTTCGCAATACTGAAAAAGCAACATTTCTCAGATGCAGAAAAAGCGTTTCGAGTCATCTTACAGGAATACCAGGGCAAACTGAGTCCGTTCAACAAACAAGAAACAACCATTGGACTTGCAAGATCGCTAAAAGAACAAACCTACGAAAAACAGTTGGAAGCCTGCTCTCTTCTGGAAGCGCTCAGGTTGGATGGAAGATGCAATAAGTTTGGCGCTTCGATCATTCATAACCTTGATCTGAACCTGAGTCTCTGTGAAGTGACACTTGGATGGCACGCTGCCGCTGAAACACGACTCTTGAGACTCAGACAGAAAAGAACCGATGCCGATGAGAAAACGCTATGCAAACCTTCTGACTTTTATACTGCAGATATTACTAATGCCCGACTGTGGCTGTCTACAGGCAAGCACGCAATGGCTGAGACACTCCTACAGAAAATAAAAGAGGAGCTGATTAAAAAGCTGCAGTTGCGACCATACATTTCTGCCGCAAAAAAATGGCGTAAATACCTTAATGACGTCAATGTGAGTCTGGTGCGATTGTGGCAGTCGATGAAGAAATATCAGCTGGCTGAAGACCTGATGCTTGACATGACTGGCAAGCACCCCAATGACGATGAGAACATTCTCTGCAAGCCCACTGAGGATGAAAACATTAACCTGGCTCTGGTGCGTCTCTGGCAGGCGATGGATAAACATAAACAGGCCGAAAGACTGCTGCTGAAAATGACCGACAAGCATCCTGAGGACAGTGAGGACATTCTCTGCAGGCCTTCTGGGGATCATAACATTGACCTGGCTCTGACAAGACTATGGATAATTATGGGCAAACATAAGCTGGCTGAAAGGCTGCTGTTAAACATCATTGGCAAAAGCCCCGATGACAGTGAGGAAATTCTCTTCAGCCTCGCTAACCAGCGTGACATCTACCTGACTCTGGTGCGACTCTGGCAGACAACGGGCAAACATAAACAATCAGGAAAACTATTGCTGGACATGAGCGGTAAGCGCCCCGGTGCCACTGAGGAAGAACTGTGCCGGCCCTGTGGAAATCATCTCGTTGATCTGGCTCTGGCGCGACACTGGGAGGTAATGGACAAACCTTATCTGACTGAAAGGCTGTTACTGAACATGAGTGGCAAGCATCCCGGTGCCAGTGAAGAGATTCTGTGCAAACCCTCCTGGCAGCAGGACATTGATCTGACACTGGTGCGACACTGGCAGGTCACGGGCAAATATCATCTGTGTGAACAACTACTGCTGAACATAAGAGGCAAAGACCCTGATGACACTGAGGCGATCCTGTGTGAGCCCTGTGGACATGATGATATTGACCTGACTCAGGCGATACTCTGGCAGATGATGGATAAGCCTGAACGGACTGAAAGACTGCTACTAAACATAAGTAGTAAACAACCCGGTGACAATGAAGACAGCCTGTGCAGGCCCTCTGGCAATCATGACGTTGATCTGACCCTGGCACGCTGCTGGCGGATTGCGGGCAAATTTGAGCGGGCTGAAAGACTGCTTAAGCGTTGCTGTGAATTATATCATTCGAACGAATTTGAACTCGCACTGTTAATCATATCTGCCGGGCAACAAGGATTCATGGAAGTGATTAGCCGCTATCAGGAAAGTGCCAATACCTTGCTGGCTAACTCGATCCATTATTTCAACCTCGCTTGTGAGCAGATCATTCAGGATGGCCCGGAGTCAGGACAAGATAACCTTCATAAGGCTCTGGAATTTGTAGAATCAGCACTGAAGAAATACCCTCCGAGTGCGGGAGCTTTTTCACAGAAAGCGCACTGTCTCAGAATGCTGGGGAAAAGCAAGCAACTATGGAAAGAATGCTTTGACAGTGCGGATGCCCTTGACGCCAGCCGAACATACAAGGCTAAAACCCATTTTTGGCGAAACAGGGAAGCCGCTGCCCTTCAGAAGTTATCGAATCTCAAAGAATAAAAAAACATCCTTGAACCTTTATGCCTGATGACTGTCCAACAGCACAGATTTTCAGGGAATCTACGTCACTATGAGTTATGGGCCAACACCTACAACCAGCGCTCCAGCCAGTTCGAGCACCAGGACATCGCAATCGTCTCAAGGTTGTGCGTCAGGTTCCTATGCCGATGCAGCAAGAAAGCGTCCACCTGGCTCAAGTCAGGAAACTAAACCTCTGCCTCAACCGGCTCAACTTCCACAAGCTGTTCATCAACGTTCGACCAGTGCATCGAAAGGGCGTAGATTTACCTTAAATCCGAACGCTGAAACGTTTATTCCACGTTCGCAACGTCCTCATGGTGATCATCAACATTCGAACAGGCCCCAAGATATTTCAGTACGGCAGGCAAAGGCTTCTCAAGAGTCTGCTTCGACACCGCAATCGTCTCAGTATTGTGCGTCAGGTTCCTATGCCAATGCGGCAAAAAAGCCTCCATCTGCCCCAAATCGGGAAGCTAAAGCTCTTGCTCCACAGGCTCAACTGCCAAAGGGTGTTCATCAACATGCGAACAATTCCTCAAATATTTCAAGCCAGCAGGCATCAGCTTACCAAAGGCCTACTCCCCGGACGCTTCATCCAGAGGCAAAGCCCTCCCCTCCTGAAGCTATTAAAAAAGAGATCAGTAGTGCTTTCGAAAAACTGAAAAATCAAAATTTCACAGATGCAGAAGAAGCATTTCGAGTCGTCTTACAGAAATACCAGGACAGACTGAGTCTGTTCAAGAAACAGAACACCATCATGGGGCTTGCAAGAGCGCTGAAAGAACAGACCAACGAAAAACAGTTAGAAGCCTGCTCTCTTCTGGAAGCACTCAGGCTGGATGGAAAATGCAATGAGTTTGGTGCTTCGGTTATTCATAACCTTGATCTGTACCTTAGCCTCTGTGAAGAGGCACTTGGACGGCACTTTGCCGCCGAAACTCGACTCTTGAGACTCAGACAGAAAAGAACCGATGCCGATGAGAAAACGCTGTGCCAACCTTCTGGCTTTTACACTGTAGATATTACTAATGCCAGACTATGGCAGTTAATGGGCAAGCACGCTCTGGCTGAGACACTCCTACTGAAAATAAAAGAGGAGCTGATTAAAGAGCCGCAGTGGCGACCATACACTTCTGCTGCAAAAAAACGCCGTAAATACCTCGATGACGTCAATGTGAGTCTGATGCGATTGTGGCAGTTGATGAAGAAATATCAGCTGGCTGAAGATCTGCTGCTGGACATGAGTGGCAAGCACCCCGATGACGATGAGGACATTCTCTGCACGCCCACTGAGGATGGAAACACTAACCTGGCTCTGGTGCGTCTCTGGCAGGCGATGGATAAACATATACAGGCCGAAAGACTGCTGCTGAAAATGAGCAGCAAGCATCCTGAGGACAGTGAGGACATTCTCTGCAGACCCTTTGGGAATCATGGCATTGACCTGGCCCTGGCAAGACTATGGATAATTATGGGCAAACATAACCTGGCTGAAAGGCTGCTGTTGAACATCATCGGCAAAAGTCCCTGCGACAGTGAGGAATTTCTCTGCAGCCCCGCTGTCCATGATGACATCTACCTGGCTCTGGTGCGACTCTGGCAGACAATGGGCAAACATAAACACTCAGCAAAACTATTGCTGAACATGAGCGGTAAGCGCCCCGGTGCCACTGAGGAAGAACTGTGCAGGCCCTCTGGAAATCGTATCGTTGACCTGACCCTGGCGCGACTCTGGGGGGTAGTGGGCAAACCTTATCTGACTGAAAGGCTGTTACTGAACATGAGTGGCAAGCGTCCCGGTGCCAGTGAAGAGAGTCTGTGCAAACCCTGCGGGCGGCGGGACATTGATATTACACTGGTGCGACACTGGGAGATCATGGGCAAATATCATCTGTGTGAACAACTACTGCTGAACATGAGAGGTAAAGACCCTGATGACAGTGAGGCGATCCTGTGTGAGCCCTGTGGGCATGATGATATTGACCTGCCTCAGGCGATACTCTGGCAGATGATGGATAAACCTGAACGGGTTGAAAGACTGCTACTAAACATGAGCAGTAAGCACCCCGGTGACGATGAAGACAGCCTGTGCAGGCCCTCTGGCAATCATGACATTGATCTGACTCTGGCACGCTGCTGGCGGATTTCGGGCAAATTTAAGCGGGCTGAAAGACTGCTTAAGCGTTGCTGTGAATTATATCATTCGAAAGAATTTGAACTCGCACTGTTAATCATATCTGCCGGGCAAGAAGGATTCATGGAAGTGATTAAACACTATCCGGACAGTGCCAATACGTTGCTGGCTAACTCGATCCATTATTTCAACCTGGCTTGTCAGCAGATCATTCAGGATACCCCGGAGTCAGGACAGGATAACCTTCATAAAGCTCTGGAATTTGTGGAATCAGCACTGCAGAAATACCCTCCGAGTGCGGGAGTTCTCTCGCAGAAAGCGCACTGTCTCAGAATGCTGGGGAGAAGTGAGCAACAATGGAGAGAATGGTTTGACAAAGCGGATGCCTTTGACCCCGGCCGGGCATACAAGGCTAAAACTCATTTTTGGCGAAACCGGGAAGCCGCTGCCCTTCAGAAGTTATCGAATCTCAAAGAATAAAAAAACATCCTTGAACCTTTATGACTGATGACTGTCCAACAGCATAGATTTTCAGGGAATCTATATCATTATGAGTTACGGGCCAACACCTACAACCAGCGCTCCAGCAAGTTCGAGCACCAAGACATCGCAATCGTCTCCATATTGTGCGTCAGGTTCCTACGCCGATGCGGTAAAAAAGCGTCTATCTACCTCAAATCGGGAAACTAAATCTCTCAATCCACCGACTCAACTTCCACAGGGTGTTCATCAACGTTCGAACAGTCCCTCAAATATTTCAGGTCGGCAGGTCTCCGCCTGCCAGCCTGCTGCGACATCGCAACCGTCACGGTATTGTGCGTCAGGTTCCTATGCCGATGCGGCAAGAAAGCGTCCATCTACCTCAAGTCGGAAAAATAAACCTCTTACTCAACCTGCTCAACTTCCACAGGGTGTTCATCAACCTTCGAACAAATCCTCAAATATTTCAGGCCAGCAGGCATCAGCTTACCAAAGGTCTACTCCCCGGACGCCTCATCCAGAGGCAAAGACCCCCTCTCCTGCAGCGATTAAAAAAGAGATCAATAGTGCTTACGCAATACTGAAAAATCAAAATTTCGTAGAGGCAGAAGAAGCGTTTCGAGTCATTTTACAGGAATACCAGGGCAAACTGAGTCCGTTCAACAAACATAACACAATCATGGGACTCGCAAGAGCGCTGAAAGAACAGACCAACGAAAAACAGTTAGAAGCCTGCTCTCTTCTGGAAGCGCTCAGGTTGGATGGAAGATGCAATAAGTTTGGCGCTTCGATCATTCATCACCTTGATCTGAACCTGAGCCTCTGTGAAGAGGCACTTGGGTGGTACTTTGCGGCTGAAAAGCGACTTATAAAACTCAGACGGAAAAGAACCGATGCCGATGAGAAGACCCTGTGCAAGCCTTCTGGCTTTTATGCCGCAGATATTACTCATGCCCGACTGTTGCAGTCTATGGGCAAACACTGGCTGGCTGAAACACTCCTGCTGAAAACAAAAGAGGAGCTGATTGAAAAGCTGCAGTCACAACCGCACACTTGCGCGGCACAAAAACTGCGTAAATACTTCGGTAACGTCAATATGGCCCTGGTGCGACTCTGGCAGCTGATGGAAAAACATCAACTGGCTGAAGACCTCTTGCTGGACATGAGTGGCAAGCACCCCGATGACGCTGAGGACATTCTCTGCAAGCCCACCAGGCATGAAGACATTAACCTGGCTCTGTCAGTACTCTGGCGGTTAATGGGCAAATATGAACGGGCTGAAAGACTGCTGCTGAACATGAGTAACAAGCGTCCCGATGACAGTGAGGACAGTCTCTGCAGCCCTTCCAGGCATCATGACATTGACCTGGCTCTGGTGCGGCTCTGGGAAGTGACGGATAAACATGAGCTGGCTGAAAAACTGCTGCTGTTCATGATCGGCAAGCACCCCAATGACAGTGTGGAAGTTCTGTGTGAGCCCTTTGGGAAGGCTAGCATTGACCTGGCCCTGGTGCGGCTGTGGCAGATAATGGGCAAATATAAACAGTCTTCAAAACTTCTGCTGAACATGAGCGGTTCGCGCCCCGGTGCCAGTGAGGAAGAAATGTGCATGCCCTCCGGCCATTGTGACCTTGACCTGACTCGGGCTCGATTCTGGCAGATGGAGGGCAGACACGACCTTACTCTAAGACTGCTGCTGAACATGAGTGGCAAGCATCCCGGTGCCAGTGAAGAGATTCTGTGCAAACCCTGCTGGCAGCAGGAAATTGATCTGACACTGATGCGACACTGGGAGGTCACGGGCAAATACCACCTCTCTGAAAGACTGCTGCTTAACATGAGTGGCAAGGACCCCGACGACAGTGAGGAGATCCTTTGCAAACCTTGTGGGAATCATGATTTTGATCTGGCTCTGGCGATGCTCTGGGAGATGATGGATAAACCTGAATGGACTGAAATCCTGCTACTGAACATGAGCAGCAAGCACTTCAATGACACTGAAGACAACCTGTGCAAACCCTCTGGCAATCATAACGTTGATCTGACTCTGGCACGCTTTTGGCAAAGGATAGGCAAACACGAACAGGCTGAAAGACTGCTTCAGCGAGGCTGTAAGTTATATCATTCGAATGAATTTGAAAACGCGCTACTAAGCCACTCTGCCGGGCAAGAAGGATTTCTGGAAAAGATTAGCCACAGTCCGGAAACTGTCAATACCTTACTGGCTACCTCGATCCATTATTTCAACCTGGCTTGCGAGCAGATAATCGATATAGGTCCAGAGTCAGGACAAGATAACCTTCATAAGGCTCTGGAATTTGTGGAATCGGCACTAAAGAAATACCCTCCGGCGGCGGGAGCTTTTTCGCAAAAAGCGCACTGTCTCAGAATGCTGGGAAA
This sequence comes from Endozoicomonas sp. 8E, assembly GCF_032883915.1. NCBI lineage: Bacteria > Pseudomonadati > Pseudomonadota > Gammaproteobacteria > Oceanospirillales > Endozoicomonadaceae > Endozoicomonas > Endozoicomonas sp. 8E. The sequence continues at coordinate 5,006,613 of NZ_CP120717.1, forward strand.
AGATGAGCAAGAATGGAGGGAATGGTTTGACAGAGCGGAAGCCTTCGACACCAGCCGGGCATACAGGGCTAAAACTCATTTTTGGCGAAGCAGGGAAGCCGCTGCCCTTCAGAAGTCATCAAATCTCAAAGAATAAAAAAAACATCCTTGAACCTTTATGGCTGATAACTGTCCAACAGCATAGATTTTCAGGGAATCTACATCATCATGAGTTACGGGCCAACACCTACAACCAACGCTCCAGCGAGTTCAAGCACTACGACATCGCAATTGTCTCAATATTGTGCATCAGGTTCAGATACTGGTGCATCAAAAGGGCGTAAATTTACCCTAAATCCGAAAGCTGAAACGTTTATTCCACGTTCGCAACTTCCTCATGGTGGTCATCAACATTCGAACAGACCCTCAAATATTCAAGACCGGCCACTAACTGCATGCCAGAGCCCTACTCCCCGGACGTTTCACCCGGAGGCGAAGACCTACTCTCCTGAAGCGCTTAAAAAAGCGATCAATAGCGCTTTCGCAATGCTCAACAATCAAAATTTCATAGCGGCAGAAGAAGCATTCCGGGTCATCTTACACAACAAGCATGGCATACCGAATCCGTTCGACAAGCAGAACGTAACCGTAGGGCTTGCAAGATCGCTAAAAGAGCAAACCTGCGAAAAACAGTTGGAAGCCTGCTCTATTCTGGAAGAACTCAGGTTAGATGGAACACTCAACAGGTTCGGGGCTTCGACCATTTATAACCTTGATCTGACCCTGAGCCTTTGTGAAGAGGCGCTTGGAAGACATTTTGATGCCGAAACCCGACTGTTGAGACTGAGAAAAAAAAGGCTCGATGCCGATGAGAGAACCCTGTGCAAACCTTCTTACTATTATGCCGCAGATATTAATAATGCCCGACTGTGGCAGTCTATGGGCAAATACACTCTGGCTGAAACACTGTTCCTGAACATAAAAAAAGAACTGATTAAAAACCTGCAGTCAAAACCCTATTCTCCTGCTACATCAAAACCGCGTAAATACCTCGGTACCGTCAATATAGCCCTGGGGCGACTCTGGCAGTTAATGGACAAACATCAAGAGGCTGAAATCCTGACGCTCGGAATCATTGGCAAGCGCCCTGATGACCATGAGGACGTGCTCTGCAGGCAATCTGATCACAAAGACGTTGATCTGGCTCTGACGTTTATCTGGCGGGCGTTGGGCAAGCATGAGCGGGCTGAGAGGCTGCTGCTGAACATCAGTCGCAAGCATCCCGATGACAGTGAGGAGATTCTCTGTAGCTCCTCTGGCGATCCTGCCATTGACATAGCGCTGGTGCGAACCTGGGAAGAAATGGACAAACTTGAGTCGGCTGAAAAGCTGCTGCTGAACATAAGTGGCAAGAGACCCAACGACAATGAGGAGGTCCTGTGTGAACCCTGTGGGCATCATGACATTGATCTTGGTCTGGCACTGCGCTGGCAGAGGAAATACAAATATATACGAGCTGAAAAGCTACTGCTGAAAATGAGCGGAAAGCGCCCCAGTGACAGCGAGGAAGAACTGTGCAAGCTCTCTGGAAATCGTGAAATTGATTTGACTCTGGCACGACATTGGGAGCTGACGGGCAAATATAAACTGGCTGAAAAGCTGCTGCTGAACATGTCTGGCAAGCATCCCAATGCCAGTCCAGACAGCCTGTGCAGCTCCTGTGGGAACATGGAAATTGACCTGGCTCGGGTGAGACTCCTGGAAATGATGGGCCAACATGAATGGTCTGAAAAGCTGATGCTGAACATGATTGGTAAGCCCCCCGAAGCTACTCTGGAAGAGCTTTGCAAACCATTTGGGCATCATGACATTGACCTGACTCGGGCGCGACTCTGGCAGGAAATGAACAAATTTGAACTGTCTGAAAGGCTGCTGCTGAACATGAGTGGCAAGCACCTCAATACCGATGAAGGCAACCTGTGCAAACCTTCCGGGAATCAACAGATTGACATGACTTTGGTAAGACTATGGGACGCTATGGGCAAATATGAACAGGCTGAAGGACTGATCAGGCGTTGCTGTGAGTTATATCATTCGAATGAATGTCAATTAACCCTGTTGTGCTTATCTACCGGGAAAGCGGGATTTCTGGAAATGATCAGCCGCTGTCCGGAAAGTGCCAATACTCTGGTGGCTACCTCGATCCATTATTTCACCCTGGCTTGTGAGCAGATAAAAAAAGACGGTCCGGAGTCTGCAAAGGATAACCTTGAAAAGGCGCTTGAGCAGGTTGAATCAGCGTTGCAAAAGTACCCACCGATTGCGGGAGCTTATTCACAAAAAGCCCATTGTCTCAGGATGCTGGGGCGAAGCAGGCAACAATGGACAGAATGTTTTGATAGAGCGCAAACCCTTGACTCCAGCCGAACCCAAAAGGGGAAAGCTGATTTTTGGCGGAGGAACGAATACATTGCTCTTGAGATAGTTCGAGGTTTCACAGGTTAGATAGGCAACCCTCTACTTTATTACGTCCACTGCCTGTCAAAAAGTGTAAGTTTCAGGGAATTAATGAGGCTATGAATTACGGATTACCAACAATAACCCGTTCCGCGACCCGTTCGTGCACCGCAACCGTTGCGACATCTCAACCGCTGCAATATTATGCCTCAGGTTCAAATGCCAACACTGAAGCAACAAAGCCTCCGTTTAAATTAAACCCGAAAGCGCCAGCGTTTATTCCACGGGTGCAACCTGGTCAACCTGTTCAGGAACATCCGGGCGCAGCCTCAAATATCCTGGACCGGCGAGCAAAGGCATACCAGAATCCGTCTCCCGTGACGTTTCACCAAAGAGCGAGTAAATCCCGTCCTGAAACGGCTAAAAGGATTGATAGCGCTTTCGACGTACTAAAAAAACAAGATTACATAAAGGCAGAAGCAGCATTCCAGGCCATCTTGCAAGATGACCACAACATACTGAATGAATTCGATCACCAGAGAACAGTTATAGGGCTTGCACGATCGCTGAAAGAACAAACCTCGGAAAAGAAGAAAGAAGCCCTTACTCGTCTGGAAGAACTCAGGGTGAATGGAACCTTCACCGAGTCTGGAGCTTCAACCATTCGTCACCTTGATCTGACCATGAGCCTCTGCGAACAGGCACTTGGATGGTTCCTTGATGCGGAAGCACGACTTTTAAGGCTCAGAAACAAAAAGCCCGATGCAAACGAGGAGACACTTTGCCAGCACTCTGGCTATTTTGACGCTGATATCGCTAATGCACGACTATGGCAGTATATGAGAAAATATCAGCTGGCTGAAAAACTGCTGTTGGGCATGAAAGCAGGGCTGATTAATAAGCTGCAATCGAACCCACACACTGCCGTAGCAGAAAAACTGCATAATTACCTCGATTGCGTAAATATAGCTCTGGCGCGATACTGGCAGGAGATGTGCCAATATGATCGGGCTGAAGAACTGCTGCTGAGCATGGGTGGCAAGCACCTCGATGAAAGTATCGAAACCCTGTGCAAGCCCTCTGGGCATCATGACATAGACCTGGTGCGACACTGGCAAGTGATGGGCAAATATGAATGGGCTGAAAAACTGCTGCTCAACATGAGTGGCAAAGACTCCAAAGACAGTATCGAGACCCTCTGTACACCCTCTGAGCACCCCGAATTCAATCTGGCTCTGGCGCTTCTCTGGCAGGTGACAGGCAGACATCAACTGAGTGAAAAACTGCTGCTCAACATGATTGTCAAGCACCCCGATGACACTGAGGAGATCCTGTGCACGCCCTCTGGAAAACATGAGATTGATCTGGCTCTTGTACGACTCTGGCAGGAGATGGGCCAATATCAAAGGACCGAAAGACTGCTGTTAAACATGAGTGTCAAACACCCCGATGAGAATGAGGAGACCTTGTGTCAGCCCTGTGGGCAACATGACATTGACCTGACACTGGTTCGACTCTGGCAGAAGTTGAAGAAACATAGACAAGCTGAAAAACTGCTACTGAAAATGAGTGGCAAGCGCCCCGATGCCGCTATGGAAGAACTTTGCAGGCCCTGTGGAAACAATGACATTGACCTGGCACTGGCGCTGCATTGGGAAATAAAGAACAAATATCATCTAACTGAAGGGCTGCTGCTGAACATGAGCAACAAGCACCTCAACCACAGTGAGGACAGTCTGTGCATGCCTTGCGGGAATCATGATGTTGATCTGGCTCTGGTACGCCTCTGGGAGATAATCGACAAAGATAAACAGGCTAAAAGACTGATTGAGCGTTGCTGTGACTTATACCATTCGGATGAATGTGAATTATCATATTTGTCCTTATCTACCGGGAAAACAAGCTTTATGGAGGCGATTAACAGGTATCCGGAAAGTGCCAATAAGTTGTTGGTTATCTCAATCCATTATTTTGCACTGGCGTGTGAGCAGATATCAGAAGGCAGTCCGAAGTCAGGAGAAGAAAACCTCATTAAGGCGCTTGAGCATGTGGAATTAACACTTGAGAGGTACCCCCCGACTGCGGGCGCTTATTCACAAAAAGCGCACTGTCTCAGGATGATGGGCGCCGATGATCAAAAATGGCAAAAATGGTTCCAAAAAGCCCATGTCCTTGACTCCAGCCGAAAACAGAGGGGTAAATCGGATGCCTGGCGAAGCAACGAATATGCGGCTCTTCAAAAGATAATGACTCAGACATAAGCATGAACTTTTATATCCGTTGACTGTCCAATGGCACAGTTTTCCCTGCATGGAGGTTACATGGCTATGAGTTACGGTTTGCCGTCAACAACTACTGCCGCGGCCAGTTCAAGCATCACAAACACTACAACATCGCAACCATCACAGCATCGTGCATCAGGTTCAGATACCAATGCGTCAAAAGGGCACAGATTTACCTTAAATCCGAAAGCTCCAGCGTTTATTCCGCGTCCGCAACTTGTTCATGGTCGTCATGAACATTCGAACAGACCCTCAAATATTCCAGACCGGTCAGCAACTGCATGCCAGAGCCCCACTCCCCGGACGTTTCACCCAGAGGCGAGGACCTACCCTCCTGACGCTCTTAAAAAAGCGATCAATAGCGCTTTCGCAATGCTCAACAATCAAAATTTCATAGATGCAGAAAAAGCATTCCGGGCCATATTACACGGCAATCATGGCATACCGAATACGTTCGACAAGCAGAATGTAACCATAGGGCTTGCAAGATCGCTAAAAGAGCAAACCTGCGAAAAACAGGTGGAAGCCTGCTCTATTCTGGAAGAACTCAGGTTAGATGGAACACTCAACAGGTTCGGGGCTTCGACCATTTATAACCTTGATCTGACCCTGAGCCTTTGTGAAGAGGCACTTGGAAGACACTTTGATGCCGAAACTCGACTGTTGAGACTGAGAAAAAAAAGGCGCGATGCCGATGAGAGAACCCTGTGCGAACCTTCTCGCTATTGTGCCGCAGATATTAATAATGCCCGACTGTGGCAGTCTATGGGCAAATACACTCTGGCTGAAACACTGTTACTGAACATAAAAGCAGAACTGATTAAAAACCTGCAGTCAGAACCCTATTCTCCTGCTACATCAAAACTGCGTAAATACCTCGATACCGTCAATTTGGCTCTGGGGCGAATCTGGCAGTTGATGGACAAACATCAAATGGCTGAAGAACTGCTGCTGGAGATGGTTGGCAAGCACCCCGATGACAGTGAAGACAGGCTCTGCAAGCACTCTGATCATAAAGACATTGACCTGGCTCTGGTGCGAGTCTGGCAAACAAAGGGCAAATATGAACGGGCTGAAAGACTGCTGCTGAACATGAGTCGCAAGCATCCCGATGACAGTGAGGAGACCCTGTGCAGCTCCACCAGCCACAACGGCATTGACCTGGCTCTGGTGCGAATCTGGCAAGTGAAGGGTAAATATCTACGGGCTGAGAAACTGCTGCTGAACATGAGTCAAAAGCATCCCGATGACAGTGAGGAAACTCTGTGCAGCTCCACCGGCCACAACGACATTGACCTGGCTCTGGCACGAATCTGGCAAACGAAGGGTAGATGTCAACGGGCTGAGAGACTGCTGCTGCACATGAGTCGCAAGCGTCCCGATGACAGTGAGGAGATTCTGTGCAACCCCATTGACCATCGTGACATTGACCTGGCTCTGGTGCGACTCTGGGAAGTGATGAACAAACAAGAGCTGGCAGAAAAACTGCTGCTGAACATGAGTCGCAAGCGTCTCAATGACAGTGAGGAGATTCTGTGCAGCCCCAGTGAACATCGAATCATCGATCTGGCTCTGGTGCGACTCTGGGAATTGATGGACAAATATAAGATGGCTGAAAAACTGCTGATGAACCTCAGTGGCAAGGACCCCAATGACAATGAGCAGTTCCTCTCTGAGCCCTGTGGGCATCATGACATCGATCTGACTATGGTGCAACTCTGGCAGATGATGGGCAAACATCAACCAGTTGAAAAACTGCTGCTGAACATGAGTGGCAAGCACCCTGATGCCAACGAGGAGACCCTTTGCAAGCCCTGCGGGAATTGTGACACTGACCTGGCTCTGGTGCGACATTGGGAGCTGACGGGCAAATATAAATTGGCTGAAAAGTTGCTGCTAAACATGAGTGGCAAGCATCCCGCTGCCAGTGAAGAGATTCTGTGCAAGCCCTGCTGGCAGCATGCCATTGATCTCACTCTGGTGCGACATTGGGAGATCATGGGTACCTATCACCTGAGTGAAAAACTACTGTTGAACATGATTGGCAAGCACCCCGATGACAGCGAAGAGATCCTGTGTGCGCCCTGTGGGCATCATGGTATTGACCTGACTCTGGCGCGACTCTGGCAGAAGACGAATAAACCTGTAGAGACTGAAAGGCTGCTACTGAACGTGACTGGCAAGTTCCTCAATGACAGTGAGGAAAGCCTTTGCAAGCCCTTTGGTCATCATGACATTGACCTGGCTCTGGTATGCCTCTGGGAAAGGATAGGCAAAAATGAATGGGCTGAAAAACTGCTCAGGCATTGCCGTGATTTATATCATTCGAAAGAGTGTGAATATCTGCTCTTGAACTTATCTGCCGGACGGGCAGAATTTATGGAAATCATCAACAAGTATCCTGAAAGTGCCAATACCCTGCTGGTTACCTCAATCCATTATTTCAACCTGGCGTGTCAACAGATAACAAATGATAACCCGGGGTCAGGAAGCGATAGCCTTAAAAAGGCGCTTGAGATTGTTGAATCGATACTGGAAAAGTACCCTCCCAGTGCGGGAGCTTATTCGCAAAAAGCACATTGCCTCAGAATGCTGGGTAAAAGCGAGCAAGAATGGAGGAACTGGTTTGAGAAAGCGCGATCCCATGACCCCAGCCGGATATATAGAGGTAAAGCTCAACTTTGGCGAAACATCGAAGCCACTGCTCTCCAGAAGTTACGAGACCTGAAAGGTTAAATGGATAACCATGAACTTTTATGTCCATTGACTGTCCAACCATTATCCCATCTGCCTTAATCTGCCACATTCAGGCAGTCGTACTGTTTTCCAGAGAGTTTAAATGGCTATGAATTACGGATTATCAACAACCAGTGCCCCCACAAATTCGGGCACCTCGACCACTACAACATCACAACCAAAACAAAATCGTGCGTCAGGTTCAGATACCAGTGCGACAACAGAGACTACATTTACCCCTGGTAGGAGAGCTCGAACGTTTGTTCCAAGTGCCCGGCATCATCAAGGTGCTCACGAACGTTCGAACAGAGCTGCAAATACTTCAAACCGACAAGCAACTGCAAACCGGAGGTCTACTTCCCGACCATTTCAACCAGCTGCCAGGAACGCCTCTTCACAACAGATTGCAAAAGAGATCGATAGTGCTTTCGCAATACTTAATAATCAAAATTTCATAGGTGCAGAAAAAGCATTCCGGGTCATCTTAACCGACAATTGGGGCGAACTGACTGCGTTCGAAAAGCAGAACACAACCGTAGGGCTTGCAAGATCACTAAAAGAGCAAACCCGCGAAAAACAGATAGAAGCCTGCTCTCTTCTGGAAGAACTCAGGTTGGAAGGTAAACTCAGCTGGTTTGGGGCTTCGACCATTTGTAACCTTGACCTGACCCTGAGTCTTTGCGAAGAGGCGCTTGGAAAGCAACTTGAGGCTGAAACACGACTTTTGAAACTGAGAAGAGTAAGTCACAATGCCGATGAAAAGACCCTGTACAAGCCTTCTCGCTATTATCCCGCAGATATTAATAATGCCCGATTGTGGCAGTCTATGGGCAAAAACACTCAGGCTGAAAGGCTCCTGCTGAACGTCAAAGCAGATCTGATCGAAAGGCTGCACTCAGAACCCTCTGCTGCAATTGCACCAAAGCTGCAGAAATACCTCGACAGCGTAAATATGGCGCTGGTCCGACTCTGGGAAGTGATGAATAAACATGAATCGGCTGAAAAACTGCTGCTGAACATGAGTCGCAAGCATCCCAATGGCAGTGAGGAGGCTCTGTGCAAGCCCTGTGGGTATCGTGACATAGACCTGACCCTCGTAAGACTCTGGCAGATGACAGGCAAAAATAACCGTGCTGAAAAGCTGCTGCTGAACATGAGTGGTAAGCGCCCCGGTGCCAGCGAGGAAGAACTGTGCAAACCCTGCCGTAAGCATGAGATTGATCTGACTCTGGTGCGACATTGGGAGCTGACAGGCAAAAATAAATTGGCTGAAAAGCTGCTGCTTAACATGAGTGGCAAACATCCCGATGCCAGTGAAGAGATTCTCTGCAAGCCCTGCTGGCAGCGTAAAATTGACCTGACACTGGTGCTGCATTGGGCGGTTAAGGGCAAATATAGCCTGGCTGAAAGACTGCTGTTGAACATGCTTCTCAAGCACCCCGATGACAGTGAGGACATCCTGTGTGAGCCCAGTGGACATCATGATATTGACTTGGCTCGGGCGAGAATCTGGCAGGATATGGATAAAACTGAACGAGCTGAAAGACTGTTGCTGAATATTAGTGCCAAGACCCTCAATGACACCGAGGAAAGCCTGTGCAAGCCCTCTGGTTATCATGACATTGATCTGGCTCTGACGCGACTATGGCAGATAATGGGCAAACATGAACGGGCTGAAAGACTACTGCTGATCATGAGTGGCAAGCAACCCGGTGCCAGTGAAGAGATTCTGTTTCAGCCTTGCTGGAAAAATGACATTGATCTGACTCTGGTGCGACACTGGGAGGTCATGGGCAGATACAAATGGTCTGAAAAACTGCTGTTGAACATGAGTGGCAAGTCCTCCTGTGCCAGTGAACAAGAACTATGCAAGCCCTGTGGCCATAATGACATTGACCTGGCTCTGGTGCGACTCTGGGAAAAGCTGGAAAAACATGAGCTGGCTGAAAAACTGCTACTGAACATGGGTGGCAAGTGCCCCAATGACAGTGAAGAAAACCTTTGCATACCCTTTGGTCATCATGACATTGACCTGGCTCTGGTCCGACTCTGGGAGATGATGGGCAAACATGAATGGGCTGGAAAGCTGCTCAGGCGTTGCTGTGACTTATATCATTCGCACGAATGTGGATATACGCTGTTATGTTTTTCCGCGGGGCAGGCAGAATTTATGGAAATGATTGGCAACCATCCAGAAACTGCCAATACCTTGCTGGTCTCCTCAATCCACTATTTCAACCTGGCTTGTAAGCAGATAACCAATGACGACCCGGAGTCAGGAAATGATAGCCTTGAAAAGGCACTTGAGATTGCTGAATCAATACTGGAAAAGTACCCTCTGTACGCGGGAGCTTATTCGCAAAAAGCGCATTGTCTCAGAATGCTGGGTAGAAGTGAGCAAGAATGGAGGGAATGGTTTGAAAAAGCAGCATCCCTTGACCCCGGTCGGCTTTATAAAGAGAAAACTGATTTATGGCGAAACAACGAAGCCACCGCTCTGCTGAAGTTACGCAGTCTCAAACTTTAAATAGATAGCCTTGAACTTTTATGTCCATCGACAGTCCAACCGTTACCCCAGCTGCCTGACGTATCACCCTCAGGTAGCTGGGGTAAAAATTCACCAGAGACCGTAGGGCTATGAGTTACGGATTACCGACAACGACCACTGCCGCTTCCAGTTCGAGCACCCCGACTGCATCGACATCACAACTGTCTCAGTTTGGTGCCTCCGGTTCAGATACCGATGAGAAAAAAAGTTGTCGATATACCTTAAACCCGGAAGCCAGAACGTTTATTCCAGGTGCTCGTCAACATGCCAACAGCCCTTCAAATATTAAAGACCGGCAGGCAACTGCAAACCAGAGTTTTACGCCACGGACTTTTCAGCCAGGGAAGAAAAATCCCGCCCCTGAAGCTATTAAAAAAGAGATCGATAGCGCTTTCGCAACACTCAACAATGAAAATTTCCCAGATGCAGAAAAAGCATTCCGGGTCATATTACACGAAAACAAGAACAGACTGAGTCCGTTCGATAAACAGAATACAACCATTGGGCTTGCAAAATCGCTAAAGGAACAAACCCGCGAAAAACAATTGGAAGCCTGCTCTCTTCTGGAAGAACTCAGGTCTGAAGGAGAACTCACCCGCTTTGGAGCCTCGACCATTTATAACCTTGATCTGACCCTGAGCCTTTGTGAAGAAGCGCTTGGAAAGCACTTTGACGCTGAAACACGACTTTTGAAACTGAGAAAAAAAAGGCGCAGTGCCGACGAGGAAACCCTGTGTAGATCTTCTCGCTATTATTCCGTAGATATTACTAGTGCCCGACTGTGGCAGTCTATGGGCAAAAACACTCAGGCTGAAAGGCTCCTACTGAACATAAAAGCAGATCTGATCGAAAGGCTACAGTCAGAACCCTATGCTCTAATTGCACCAAAGCTGCAGAAATACCTCGACAGTGTAAATATAGCTCTGGTGCGACTCTGGGAAGTGATGAATAAACATGAATCGGCTGAAAAACTGCTGCTGGACATGAGTCGCAAGCATCCCAATGACAGTGAGGAGGCTCTGTGTAAGCCCTGTGGGCATCGTGACATTGACCTGACCCTCGTACGACTCTGGCAGATGACAGGCAAACACAGACGTGCTGAAAAGCTGCTGCTGAACGTGAGTGGTAAGCGCCTTGGTGCCAGCGAGGAAGAACTGTGCAAACCCTGCCGTAAGCATGACATTGATCTGACTCTGGTGAGACATTGGGAGCTGACAGGCAAAAATAAACTGGCTGAAAAGCTGCTGCTTAACATGAGTGGCAAACATCCCGATGCCAGTGAAGAGATTCTCTGCAAGCCCTGCTGGCAGCGTAAAATTGACCTGACACTGGTGCTACATTGGGCGGTTAAGGGCAAATATAGCCTGGGTGAAAGACTGCTGTTGAACATGATTCACAAGCACCCCGATGACGGTGAGGAAATCCTGTGTGAGCCCAGTGGACATCATGATATTGACTTGGCTCGAGCGAGAATCTGGCAGGATATGAATAAAACTGAACGAGCTGAAAGACTGCTGCTGAATGTGTGTGGCAAGCCCCTCAATGACACTGATGAAAGCCTGTGCAAGCCCTCTGGTTATCATGACATTGATCTGGCTCTGACGCGACTATGGCAGATAATGGGCAAACATGAATGGGCTGAAAGACTACTGCTGAACATGAGTGGCAAGCAACCCGGTGCCAGTGAAGAGATTCTGTTTCAGCCTTGCTGGAAGAGTGTCATTGATATGACTCTGGTGCGACACTGGGAGGTCATGGGCAAATATGGATGGTCTGAAAAACTGCTGTTGAACATGAGTGGCAAGTCCTTCTGTGCCAGTGAACAAGAACTATGCAGGGCCTGTGGCCATAATGACATTGACCTGGCCCTGGTGCGACTCTGGGAAAAACTGGAAAAATATGAGCTGGCTGAAAAACTGCTACTGAACATGAGTAGCAAGTCCGCCAATGACAGTGAAGAAAGCCTTTGCATACCCTTTGGTCATCATGACATTGACCTGGCTCTGGTAAGACTCTGGGAGATGGTGGGCAAACATGAATGGGCTGGAAGGCTGCTCAGACGTTGCTGTGACTTATATCATTCGAACGAATATGAATATACGCTGTTATGTTTTTCCACGGGGCAAGCAGGATTTATGGAAATGATTGGCAACTATCCGGAAACTGAGAATACCTTGCTGGTCACCTCGATCCACTATTTCAACCTGGCTTGTAAGCAGATAACAAATGACGCCCTGGAGTCAGGAAAGGATAGCCTTGAAAAGGCCCTTGAGATTGCTGAATCAATACTGAAAAAGTACCCTCTGTACGCAGGAGCTTATTCGCAAAAAGCACATTGTCTCAGGATGCTCGGTAGAGGTGAGCAAGAATGGAAGGAATGTTTTGAAAAAGCAGTATCCCTTGACCCCGGTCGGCTTTATAAAGAGAAAACTGATTTGTGGCGAAACGATGAAGCCACCGCTCTGCTGAAGTTGCGCAGTCTCAAAGTTTAAATAGATAGCCATGAACTTTTGTATCCATCGACTGTCCAACCGTTACCCCATCTGCCTGACGTGTCACACACAGGGTTAAAATTTACCAGAGACCGTAGGACTATGAGTTACGGATTACCTGCAACTACCACTGCCGCTTCCAGTTCGAGCACCCCGACTGCATCGACATCACAACTGTCACAGTTTGGTGCGTCCGGTTCAGATACCGATGAGAAAAAAAGTTGTCGATATACTTTAAACCCGGAAGCCAGAACGTTTATTCCAGGTGCTCGTCAACATGCCAACAGCCCTTCAAATATTACAGACCGGCAGGCAACTGCAAACCAGAGTTTTACGCCACGGACTTTTCAGCCAGGGAAGAAAGAACCTTCCCCTGAAGCTCTTAAAAAAAAGATCGATAGTGCTTTCGCAACACTCAACAATCAAAACTTCCCAGATGCAGAAAAAGCATTCCGGGTCATATTACACGAAAACAAGAACAGACTGAGCCCGTTCGATAAACAGAATACAACCGTTGGGCTTGCAAGATCGCTAAAAGAACAAACCCGCGAAAAACAATTGGAAGCCTGCTCTCTTCTGGAAGAACTCAGGTCTGAAGGAGAACTCACCTGCTTTGGAGCTTCGACCATTTATAACCTTGATCTGACCCTGAGCCTTTGTGAAGAAGCGCTTGGAAAGCACTTTGACGCTGAAACACGACTGTTGAAACTGAGAAAAAAAAGGCGCAATGACGACGAGGAAACCCTGTGCAGACCTTCTCGCTATTATTCCGCAGATATTACGAATGCCCGGCTATGGGAGTCTATGGGCAAACACACTCTGGCAGAAACGCTGCTACTGAACCTAAAAAAGGAGCTGGATCAAAGGCTGCAGCCAAAGCCCTATGCTTCAGTTGCATCAAAACTGCCAAAATACCTCGACAATGTAAATTTAGCTCTGGTGCGAATCTGGGAAGCGAAGAAGAAATATGAACTGGCTGAAAAACTGCTGCTGGAAATGAGTCGCAAGCATCCTAATAACAGTGAGAAGGTTCTGTGTGAGCCTTGTGGACACCATGACATTGATCTGACCCTGGCACGACTATGGCAGACGATAGGCAAATATAGACGAGTTGAAAAGCTGCTGCTGAACATGAGTGGTAAGCGCGCCGGTGCCAGTGAGGAAGAACTGTGCAAACCCAGCTGGCAGCAAGACACTGATCTGGCTCTGATGCGGTATTGGGAGCTGACAGGCAAAAATAAATTGGCTAAAAAGCTGCTGCTGAACCTGTGTGGCAAACATCCCGATGCCAGTGAAGAGATTCTGTGCAAGCCCTGCTGGCAGCATAACCTTGATCTTGCCCTGGCACGACATTGGCAGGCTGAGGGCAAATATCACCTGAGTGAAAGACTGTTGTTAAACATGATTGGCAAGCACCCCAACGACAGAGAAGAAATCCTGTCTGTGTCCAGTGGGCATCATGATATTGACCTGACTCTGGCGCTGCTCTGGCAGATGATGCATAAACCTGAACTGACTGAAAGACTGCTGCTAAACATGAGTGGTAAATCCCTCAATGACAGTGTGGAAAGCCTTTGCAAACCCGCTGGCCATCATGACATTGACCTTGCTCTGATAATCTTCTGGAAAATGACAGGTAAACATGAAAGATTTCAAACACTGCTCAGGCGTTGCTGTGCGTTATATCATTCGGATGAATGTCAATTAACCCTGTTGGGCTTGTCTGCCGGGAAAGCGGGATTTCTGGAAATGATCAGCCGCTATCCGGAAAGTGCCAATACCTTGCTGGTTACCTCAATCCATTATTTCACTCTGGCTTGTGAGCAAATAGCCAATAACGACCCGAAGTCAGGAAACGATCACCTTATGAAGGCGCTTGAGATTGTCGATTCGGTACTGGAAAAATACCCCTTCATTGCGGGAGCATATTCACAAAAAGGGCATTGTCTCAGAATGCTGGGTAGAAGTGAGCAAGAATGGAAGGAATGGTTCACCAGAGCACTATCCCTTGACCCCGGACGGGCATATAGGTGTAAAACTGATTTTTGGCGAAGCAATGAAACCACTGCTCTTCAAAAGGTACTGGACTCACAGGTCAAATAGATAACCCTGAACTTTTATGTCCATTAACTGTCCAACGACTACCCCGTCTGCCTGCAGGTACCACATTCAGGCATATGGGGTAACCGTTTTCCAGAGAGTTTAAATGGCTATGAGTTACAGATTAGCAACCACCACCACGGCCAGTTCAAGCACCACAACCACTATGACATCACACCTGTCACAGTGTGGTGCGTCCGGTTCAGATACCGATGAGAAAAAAAGTTGTCGATATACTTTAAACCCGGAAGCCAGAACGTTTATTCCAGGTGCTCGTCAACATTCCAACAGCCCTTCAAATATTACAGACCGGCAGGCAACTGCAAACCCGAGTTTTACGCCACGGACTTTTCAGCCAGGGAAGAAAAAACCCGTCCCTGAAGCTGTTAAAAAAAAGATCGATAGCGCTTTCGCAACATTCAACAATCAAAATTTCCCAGATGCAGAAAAAGCATTCCGGGTCATATTACACGAAAACAAGAACAGACTGAGTCCGTTCGATAAACAGAATATAACCGTTGGGCTTGCAAGATCGCTAAAGGAACAAACCCGCGAAAAACAATTGGAAGCCTGCTCTCTTCTGGAAGAACTCAGGCTTGAGGGAGAACTCACCCGCTTTGGAGCTTCGACCATTTATAACCTCGATCTGACCCTGAGCCTTTGTGAAGAAGCGCTTGGAAAGCACTTTGACGCTGAAACACGACTTTTGAAACTGAGAAAAAAAAGGCGCAATGCCGACGAGGAAACCCTGTGCAGACCTTCTCACTATTATCCCGCAGATATTACTAATGCCCGGCTATGGCAGTCTATGGGCAAACACACTCTGGCAGAAACGCTGCTACTGAACCTAAAAAAGGAGCTGGATCAAAGGCTGCAGCCAAAGCCTTATGCTTCAGCTGCACCAAAACTGCAAAAATACCTCGACAATGTAAATTTAGCTCTGGTGCGACACTGGGACGCGAAGAAGAAATATGAACTGGCTGAAAAACTGCTGCTGGAAATGAGTCGCAAGCATCCCAATAACAGTGAGAAGGTGCTCTGTGAGCCTTGTGGACACCATGACATTGACCTGACCCTGGCACGACTCTGGCAGACGATAGGCAAATATAAACGAACTGAAAAGCTGCTGCTGAACATGAGTGGTAAGCGCCCCGGTGCCAGTGAGGAAGAACTGTGCCAACCCAGCTGGCAGCATGAAACTGATCTGGCTCTGATTCGGTATTGGGAGCTGACAGGCAAATATAAATTAGCTGAAAAGCTGCTGCTGAGCCTGTGTGGCAAACATCCCGATGCCAGTGAAGAGATTCTGTGCAAGCCCTGCTGGCAGCATAACCTTGATCTTGCCCTGGCGCGACTTTGGGAGGCTGAGGGCAAATATCACCTGAGTGAAAGACTGTTGTTGAACATGATTGGCAAGCACTCCAACGACAGAGAAGAAATCCTGTCTGTGTCCAGTGGGCATCATGATATTGACCTGACTCTGGCGCTGCTCTGGCAGGCGATGCATAAACCTGAACTGACTGAAAGACTGCTGCTAAACATGAGTGGTAAATCCCTCAATGACAGTGAGGAAAGCCTTTGCAAACCCGCTGGCCATCACGACATTGACCTTGCTCTGATATTCTTCTGGAAAACGACAGGTAAACATGAAAGATTTCAAACACTGCTCAGGCGTTGCTGTGAGTTATATCATTCGGATGAATGTCAATTAACCCTGTTGAGCATGTCTGCCGGGAAAGCGGGATTTCTGGAAATGATCAGCCGCTATCCGGAAAATGCCAATACTTTGCTGGTTACCTCAATCCATTATTTCACTCTGGCTTGTGAGCACATAACCAATGACGACCTGAAGTCAGGAAACGATCACCTTGTGAAGGCGCTTGAGATTGTTGATTCGGTACTGGAAAAATACCCCTTCATTGCGGGAGCTTATTCACAAAAAGGGCATTGTCTCAGAATGCTGGGTAGAAGTGAGCAAGAATGGAAGGAATGGTTTATCAGAGCACTATCCCTTGACCCCGGACGGGAGTACAGGTGTAAAACTGATTTTTGGCGAAGCAATGAAGCCACTGCTCTTCAAAAAGTGCTGGCCTCACAGGTCAAATAGATAACCCTGAACTTTTATGTCCATTAACTGTCCAACGACTACCCCGTCTGCCTGCATCTATCACATTCAGGCATATGGGGTAACCGTTTTCCAGAGAGTTTAAGTGGCTATGAGTTACGGATTACCAACAACCACAACTGCCACGGCCAGTTCAAGCACCACAACCACTGCGACGTCGCAATCATCAGGGTATCTTGCCTCAGGTTCAGATACCGATTTGGCAACAAATCCTACCTCTAATTTAAACCCTGAAGCGCCAATTTTTATTCCACGTCTTCAAGTTTTTGATGAACGTTCGTACACACCTTCAAATATTTCAGACCGAGAAGCAAATGCATACCAGAGTTTGACTCCCCCGACGTTACAACAAAGAACGGTGAAAACCACTCCTAAGGCTATTCAAAAAGAGATCGATGACGCTTTCAAAATACTCAAGAATAAACAATTCACAGATGCAGAAACAGCATTCCGGGTCATCTTACTTAAATACGAGGGCACGCTGAGTCTGACCAGAGAACGGAGCGCAACCATAGGACTTGCCAGGTCGCTAGGAGAACAAACCCACGCAAAACAGATGGAGGCCCGCTCTCTTCTGGAAAAACTTAGCCTGCACGGAACATTCAACAGTTTCGGGGCTTCGAACATTTATAACCTTGATCTGACCCTAAGCCGTTGCGAAGAGAGCCTTGGATACTACCTTGACGCTGAAGCACGACTTTTGAGATTGAGAAAGAAAAAGCCTGGCGCCTCTGAGCAAAGCCTGTGCAAACCTTCACACTATTTTGATGCCGATATCACTAATGCACGACTCTGGCAAGCAATGGGTAAGCATGATCGGGCAGAAAGACTGCTGCTGAATATGAGTGGCAAGCATCCCCATAGCAGTGAGGATATTCTCTGCAAGCCCACTGGGAATCACAACATTGACCTGGGTCTGGTGCGACTCTGGGAAATAATGGGCAAACATAAGCTGGCTGAAAGGCAGATGCTGAACATGAGGAACAAGCATCCCGGTAACAGTGAAGAGATTCTGTGTAAGCCCACCGGGCATCATAGTATTGACCTGAGTCAGGTTCGACTCTGGCAAATGATCGGCAAATATAAACGAGCCGAAAAACTGCTACTGAGCATGAGTGGAAAGCAACTCTGTACCAACGAGGGAGAACTGTGCAAGCCCTGTGGGAATCGTGAAATTGACATGGCGCTGTCGCGACTCTGGCAGGTGATGGGCAAAAACAAACTGACGGAATGGCTGCTACTGAACATGAGTGGCAAGCATCCTGGTGCCAGTGAAGAGATTCTGTGCGAACCTTGCAGGCAGCATGACATTGATCTGACTCTGGCGCGGCATTGGGAGTTCATCAGCAAATATCGCCTTAGCGAAAGACTGCTGCTGAACATGATTGGCAAGCGCCCCAATGACAGAGAGGAGACCCTGTCTTTGTCCAGTGGGTATCATGATATTGACTTGGCGCTGGCGCGACTCTGGCCGAGGATGAATAAACCTGAACGGACTGAAAGACTGCTGCTGGACATGAGTGGTAAGTCCCTCAATGGCAGTGAGGAAAGCCTTTGCTGGCCCTCTGGTCATCATGACATTGACCTGGCTCTGATATATTTCTGGAAAATAACAGGTAAAACTGAACGTGCTCAAACACTGCTCAGACGTTGCCGTGATTTATATCATTCAAATGAATGTGAATATAGGCTGTTACTTTTGTCTGCCGGACAAGCAGAATTTATGGAAATGATTAGCAACTATCCGGAAAGTGCCAACATCTTGCTGGTTACCTCAATCCATTATTTCAGCCTGGCTTGTGAGCAGCTAACAAATGACGACCCGAAGTCAGGAAATGATAACCTTATGAAGGCGCTTGAGATTATTGAATCGGCACTGGAAAAATACCCTCACTGTGCGGGAGCTTATTCACAAAAAGGGCATTGCCTCAGGATGCTGGGTAGCAGTGAGCAAGAATGGAGTGAATGGTTTAAGAGAGCAGAAATCATCGACCCCGGTCGGGCATATAAGGTTAAAACTGATTTTTGGCGAAGCAACGAAGCCACCGCCCTTCAAAAGGTGCTGGCCTCAGAAGCGAAATAGATAAGCGTGAACTTTTTTGTCCGTTGACTGTCCAACGACTACCTTTTCTGCCTGCAGGTATCACATTCAGGCAAACGGGGTACCCGTTTTCCAGAGAGTTTCAATGGCATGAGTTACGGATTACCAACAACAACCAGTGCTGCCGCAAGTTCGAGCACCACGAGCACCACGACCACTGTGACATCGCATCCATCACAGTATTGTGCGTCAGGTTCATATGCTAATGCGGTAAAAAAACTACCGTCTACCTCAAAACGGGAAGCTAAGTCTCTTGCTCCACGTGCCCAACTTCTAAAAGATGCTCATCAACTTTCGAACAGATCCTCAAATATTTCAGGCCGGCAAGCAACTGCGTACCGGGGGCGTACTCCCCGGACGTTTCAACCAGTGGCGAAGAGGCCCTCTCCTGAAGCTATTGAGAAAAATATCAATGATGCTTACGCAATATTCCATAATAAAAATTTCATAGAGGCAGAAAAAGCATTCCGAATCATCTTACAAAAATACCAGAGTCTACTGCGTTCATTCGAGAGGCAGAACATCACCATAGGTCTTGCAAGATCGTTAAAAGAGCAAACCTTCGAAAAACAGAAAGAAGCCTGCTCTATTCTGGAAGAACTCCGGTTAGATGGAAGATTCAACAGTTTCGGGGCTTCAACCATTCATAACCTTGATCTGGCTCTGAGCCGCTGTGAAGAGGCACTTGGAAGGAACTTTGAAGCCGAAAGACGACTTTTGAGACTGAGAAGAAAAAATCGCAATGCGGATGAGAACGAGCTGTGCAAGCCTTCTCGTTATTATGACGCAGATATTTCCAATGCCCGTCTCTGGCAGTCTATGGGCAAACACACGCTGGCTGAAACACTCTTACTGAACATAAAAACAGAGCTGATTAACGAGCTGCAGAAAAAACTATACGCGCATAAAGCATCAAAACTGCGTAAATACCTTGATACCGTCAATTTGGCTCTGGGGAGAATCTGGCCGTTGATGGACAAGCATCAACAATCTGAAGAGCTTCTTCTCGAAATGATTGGCAAGCGCCCCGATGACAATGAGGACAGGCTCTGCAAGCACTCTGATCGTAAAGACATTGACCTGGCTCTGGTGATTGTCTGGCTGGATTTGCACAAGCGTGAACGGGCTGAGAGACTGCTGCTGAGCGTGAGTCGCAAGAATCCTCATGACAATGAGGAGACTCTGTGCAGCCCTATTGGCCATCCTGGCATTGACTTAGCCCTGGTGCGAGTGTGGGAACTGACAGAAAAAAATAAGCTGGCTGAAAAACTGCTGTTAAACATGAGTTGTAAGCACCCCAATGACGATGAGGAGGTTCTGTGTAAGCCCTGTGGGCATCATGACACTGATCTTACTCTGGTGCGACTCTGGGAGAAGCTATACAAACATGAAAGAGCTGAAAAGCTGCTGCTGAACATGAGTGGAAAGCACTTTTGTGCCAGCGAGGAAGAACTGTGCAAGCCCATTTGGAATCGTGAAATCGACCTGGCTCTGGTTCGACATTGGGAGCTGAAGGGCAAATATAAATTAGCTGAAAAGCTGCTATTGAACATGAGTGGAAAGCATCCCGTTGCCAGTGAAGAGATTCTGTGCAAGCCCTGCTGGCAGCACGCCATTGATCTGGCTCTAGTGCGATTTTGGGAGGTTGTGGGCAAATATCACCTGAGTGAAAGACTGCTGTTGAACATGATTGGCAAGCAACCCAATAACACTGAAGAGATTCTGTGTGAGCCCAGTGGACATAATGATCTTGACCTGACTCAGGTGCGACTCTGGCAGATGATGGACAAACCTGAACGGGCTGAAAGGCTATTGCTAAACATGAGTAGCAAGTCCCTCAATGTCAGTGAAGAAAGCCTCTGCAAGCCCACTGGTCAACATGACATTGATCTGGCTCTGGTATGTGTCTGGGCAAAGACAGGCAAACAAAAATGGGCTGAAAGACTGCTCAGGCGTTGCCGTGATCTTTATCATTCGAATGAATGTGAATATACGCTGTTAAGTTTATTTGCCGGGCAGTCAGGATTTATGGAAATGATTAGCAACTATCCGGAAAGTGCCAATACCTTGCTGGTTACCTCGATCCATTATTTCAGCCTGGCGTGTGAACGGATAATAGAAGAAGGTCCGAAGTCAGGAAACGATAACCTGATGAAGGCGCTTGAGATTGTTGAATCGGCACTGGAAAAATACCCTCTCAGTGCGGGAGCTTATTCACAAAAAGCGCATTGTCTCAGAATGCTGGGTAGAAGTGAGCAAGAATGGAGGGAATGGTTTAACAGAGCACTATCCCTTGACCCCGGACGGGCATATAAGGTTAAAACTGATTTTTGGCGAAGCAACGAAACCACTGCTCTTCAAAAGGTGCTGGCCTCACAGGTTAAGTAGATAGCCATGAACTTTTAGATCCTTTTGCCGTCCAAAAGCGTAAGTTTTCAGGAATACCAGATTGCTATGAGTTACGGATTACCCTCAACCACCAGTGCTGCAACCAGTACGACACCTCAACTGCCGCAGAAAGCAGATTCTGTGACAACAGAGCGTCAATTTACCTTAAACCCTGAAGCCGCTCCGTTTGTGCCTCGTGATCAGGGTGTTGATCAATGGAACACACCCTCAACTATTAGAGACCGACAAGCCACTAGACGCGAAACAGATGAACCTCAGAAATTTCATCAATGGAGAAAGAAAAAAACATACACTGATGAGACTGTAAAAAGGATAAATGACGCTTACGATGCACTGAAAACACAAAAATTCAGTAGTGCAGAAGTGGCATTTCGATCCATCTTACGCATAGACAAGGATGTACTGAGTCAATACGACTACCAAAAGATGCACATAGGGCTTGCAAGGTCTCTGAATGAGCAAACCCGGGAAAAACAGGAAGAAGCATGCTCTCTTCTGAAAGAGCTCAGGTCGAATGCATCGCTCAATAAGTTCGGGGCTTCGACCATTTTTAACCTTGACCTGACCCTGAGCCGAAGTGAACAGACACTGGGACGATACCTTGATGCAGAAACACGACTTTTAAGACTGAGAAACAAAAAGCTCGACGCCGATCTAAAGGCACAATGCGAGGCTTCTGACAATTTTGACGCTGATATTGCTATTGCACGACTTTGGCAACTTATAGAAAAACACACGCGAACTGAAACACTCCTGCTAAATGTGAAATCAAGGCTGACTGAAAAGCTGCAGTCGAAGCAATCCGCTGCTGCTGTTGAAAAACTTCATCAAAAACTCCGTATGGTAAATATTGCTATGGCGCGACTCTGGCAGGTGATGGGCAAATCTCAATGGGCTGAAGATCTGCTGCTGAACATGAGTGGCAAGCACCCCAGCGACAGAGAGGAGGTCCTGTGCAAGCCCTCTCGAGATCTTTATATCGACCTCAGCCTGACGCGACATTGGGAGTTGATAGGCAAATATAAATTGACTGAAAAGCTGCTGCTTAACCTGAGCGGCAAGCACCCCAGCGACACTGAGGAAGAACTGTGCAAACCCTGTAAGCATCACGGGATTGATCTGACCCTGGTGCGACATTGGGAGCTGACGGGCAAATATAAATTGGCTGAAAAGCTGTTGCTGAACATGAGTGGCAAGAACTTCAATAGCAGTGAAGAGGACCTGTGTAAGCCCTGTGGGCATCATGAAATTGACATGACTCTGATGCGACTCTGGCAAATTATGGGCAAACATAAACGGGCTGAAAAACTGCTGCTGAACATGAGTAGCAAGCACCCTGATGCCAACGAGGAGACTCTTTGCACCCCCTGTGGGAATTATCTGATTGATCTGGCTCTGGTGCGATATTGGGAGCTGGTGGGCAACAATCAACTGGCTGAAAAGCTGCTGCTGAACATGACTGGCAAGCACCCTGATGCCAGCGAGGAAGAACTTTGCAAGCCCTGCTGGCTGCATGACATTGATCTGACTCTCGCGCGATATTGGGAGATTGCGGGCAAATATAACCTGAGTGAAAGACTGCTGCTGAACATGATTGAAAAGCACCCCGATGACAGTGAGGAGATCTTGTGTCAGCTCAGTGGGCATCAATATGTTGACCTGGCTCTTGTACGACTATGGCAAGCGATGGATCAACCTGAACGGAGTGAAAAACTGCTGCTGAACATGTGTGGTAAGTCACTCAATGACTGTCAGGAAGACCTGTGCAAGCCCTGTGGTCATCATGACGTTGATCTGACTCTGGTATGCTGTTGGGAGACAACAGGCAGAAGTGAATGGGCTGAAAGGCTGCTCAGGCGCTGTCGTGACTTGTATCATACCAATGAATGTGAGTATTTGCTCTTAAGCTTGTCTTGCGGGCAGCCCGGATTTATGGAAATGATTAGCCACTATCCGGAAAGTGCCAATACCTTGCAGGTTACCTCAATCCACTATTTCAAACTGGCTTGTGAGCGGATTATAAAAGAAGGTCCGAAGGCAGGGAACGATAACCTTAATAAGTCGCTTGAGATTCTTGAATCCTTACTGGAAAAGTATCCTCCCAATGCGGGAGCTTATTCGCAAAAAGCGCATTGTCTCAGAATGCTGGGTAGAAGTGAGCAAGAATGGAGGAAATGGTTTGACAGAGCAGAATCCCTTGACCCCGGCCGGGCATATAAGAGTAAAACCCATTTTTGGCGAAGGGACGAAGCCGCTGCTCTTCAAAAGGTGCTGGCCTCATAGGTTAAATAGATAAGTCTGAACTTTTATGCCCATTAACTGTCCAACGACTACCCTGTCTGTCTGCAGGTATCACATTCAGGCAGGTGGGAAAACGTTTTCCAGAGAGTTTAAATGGCTATGAGTTACGGATTACCAACAACCAGTGCTACCGCAAGTTCGAACTCAACGACCACTTTGGCATCCCAACCTTCACAGTATTGTGCGTCAGGTTCAGATGCGGCTGCAGCAACAGGGCGCAGGTTTACCTTTAATCCGGAAGCACCAACGTTTATTCCAGGTAGGCGACTTCATCAAGGTGTTCAAGAACGTTCGAACAGACTCTCAACTATTTCAGACCGGCAGGCAACTGAATACCAGGGGGTTACTCCCCGGACCTTTTACCCGGGAGCGAAGAACTCATCTTCTGGAGCTATTGAGGAAGAGGTCAGTGATGCTTTCGCAATACTCGATAATAAAAATTTCATAGAGGCAGAAAAAGCATTCCGGATCATCTTACACAAAAACCAGGGCATACTGAGTTCATTCGATAAGCAGAACATAACTATCGGTCTTGCAAGATCGCTAAAAGAGCAAACCTTCGAAAAACAGATAGAAGCCTGCTCTATTCTGGAAGAGCTCAGGTTAGATGGAACATTCACCAGCTTAGGGGCTTCGACCACTTATCACCTTGATCTGACCCTTAGCCTCTGTGAAGAGGCTCTTGGAAGGCACTTTGATGCCGAAGCACGACTTTTGAGACTGAGAGAGAAAAGGCGCAATGCCAATGAGGAGGTCCTGTGCAAACCTTCTCGCTATTATGCTGCAGACATTACTAATGCCCGACTATGGCAGTCTATGGGCAAACACAGGCTGGCTGAAGCCCTCCTAATGAACATACAGGCAGAGCTGATTAACGAGCTGCAGTCAAAACCATACATTCCTGCTACATCAAAACTGCGTAAATACCTCGATACCGTCAATGTGGCTCTGGGACGAATCTGGCAGTTGATGGACAAACATCACCAGTCTGAAGAGCTGCTAATGAAAACAAGTCGCAAGCATCCCGATGACCCTGAGGAGATTCTGTGCAAACCCAGTGGCCAGCGAGGCATTGACCTGGCTCTGGTGCGAATCTGGGAAATGATGGACAAAAATGAGCTGGCTGAAAAACTGTTGCTGAATATAAGTAACAAGAACCCCAATGACAATGAGGAGACCCTCTGCAAGTCGTGTGGGGATCGTGACCTTGATCTGACTCTGGCACGGCTCTGGCAGATGACTGGCAGACATAAACGAGCTGAAAAACTGCTGTTGAGCATGAGTGGCAAGCACCCTTATGCCAACGAGGAGATCCTTTGCAAGCCCTGTGGGAATTGTAAAACAGACCTGGCTCTGGTGCGATATTGGGAGCTGACCGGCAACTATAAATTGGCTGAAAAACTGCTGCTGAACATCTGTGGCAAGCATCCCGGTGCCAGTGAAGAGATCCTGTGCGCACCCTGCTGGCGGCATGTCATTGATCTGACTCTGGTGCGACACTGGCAGATTAGAGGCAAATATAAACGAGCTGAAAAACTGCTGTTGAACATGATTGGCAAGCACTCCAGTGACATTGAGGAGATCCTGTGTGAGCCCAGTGGGCATTATGATATTGACCTGACTCGGGCGCGACTCTGGCAGCTGATGGGCAAGCCTGAACAAACTGAAAGACTGCTGCTGAACATTAGTGCCAAATCTCTCAATGACAGTGAGGAAAGCCTGTGCAGGCCCTGTGGTCATCATGACATTGATCTGGCTCTGGTATGCTCTTGGGAGATAATAGGCAGAAATAAATGGGCTGAAAGGCTGCTCAGGTGTTGCCGTGATTTGTATCAGACGAATGAATGTGAGTATATGCTCTTAACCATGTCTTCCGGGCAGCCCGGATTTATGGAAATGATTAGTCACTATCCGCAAAGTGCCAACACCTTGCTGGCTACCTCAATCCACTATTTCAAGCTGGCTTGTGAGCAGATAATAAAAGATGGTCCGAAGGCAGGAAACGATAACCTTAATAAGTCGCTTGAGATTCTTGAATCGTTACTGGAGAAATACCCTCCCAATGCGGCAGCTTATTCGCAAAAAGCGCATTGTCTCAGAATGCAGGGCAGAAGTGAGCAAGAATGGATAGAATGGTTTGGCAGAGCAGAATCCCTTGACCCCAGTCGGGTATATAAGGGTAAAACTCATTTTTGGCGAAGCAACGAATCTACCGCTCTTCAAAAAGTGCTGGCCTCGATGGTTAACCAGGAGGCTGACCGAGCATAGCGCCCGTCCAGGCGACCCCATAGCGAGGACAGCAGAAAATTGAGAATAAAAATCCGCTTTTGCTCGTCAAATAGCTCGCTCTTCTCGATCAGCTTCCCAGATTCCACA
Organism: Endozoicomonas sp. 8E; assembly: GCF_032883915.1. NCBI lineage: Bacteria > Pseudomonadati > Pseudomonadota > Gammaproteobacteria > Oceanospirillales > Endozoicomonadaceae > Endozoicomonas > Endozoicomonas sp. 8E. The sequence continues at coordinate 5,032,519 of NZ_CP120717.1, forward strand.
GCTTAAATAGACATCAATGAACTTTTAGATCCGTTTGTCGTCCAATAGCATAAGTTTCCGGGAACTTCAGACTGCTATGACTTACGGACTACCTCCAATCACCAATGCTGCGACCAATACGACACCACAATCGCCGCACAATGCAGATTCTGTAACAACAGAGCGTCGATTTACCTTGAATCCGGAAGCCACTCCGTTTGTTCCTCGTAATCAGGGTGTTAGTCAATGGAACACACCCATAGATATTAAAGAACGACAAGCCACTACGTGCAAAAAATGTCGACCTGGGAAGGTTCATCGACGGGGAGGGGAAAAAAAATACCCTGATGAGACTGTAAAAAGGATTAATGACGCTTACGAAGCACTGAAAACACAAAAATTCAGTCTTGCAGAAGGCCTATTCAGGACAATCTTGCATATAGACAAAAACATACTGAAACAATACGACTACCAAAAGATGCACATAGGGCTTGCCAGGTCACTAAACAAGCAAACCCGCGAAAAACAGGAAGAAGCTTGCTCGTGTCTGGAGAAACTCAGGTCAAATGCACCGCTCAATGAATTCGGGACTTCAACCATTCATAACCTTGACCTGACCCTGAGCCTCTGTGAAGAGGCACTTGGACGTTACATTGATGCTGAAAGACGGCTTTTGAGACTGAGAAACAAAAAGCACGATGCCAATGAGGAGACCTGGTGCGAGCCTTCTGATGACTTTGACGCTGATATTGCTAATGCCCGACTGTGGCAGACTATGAAAAAACACAAGCTGGGTGAAACACTCCTGCTGAAATTGCAAGCAGAACTGACTATAGAATTGCAATCGTGCCGATCCACTGCCGCTGCTAAAAAACGGCATAAATGCCTCCGCACCATAAATCTGACTCTGGCGCTAATCTGGCAGGATAAGGGCAAATATGAATGGACTGAAGATCTGCTGTTGAAGATGAGTGGCAAGCAGCCTGATGACATTGAAGAAATTCAATGCAAGCCCTGCGAGCATCATGAGATTAACCTGATCCTGTCGCGACACTGGGAAGTGATGGGCAAATATAATCGGGCTGAAAGACTGCTGCTGAACATGAGCGACAAGCCTCCCGATGCCAGTGAGGACATTCTTTGCAAGCCTTCCGGTCATCATGACATTGATCTGGCTCTGGTGAGACATTGGGAGGTCTTGGGCAAATTTCACCTCAGTGAAAGACTGCTGCTGAACCTCAGCGGCATGGACCCCCGTGACACTGAGGAGACCCTGTGTCAGCCCTGCGGACATCATGATTTTGATCTGGCTCGGGCACGGCTCTGGCAGGTCATGGATAAACCTGAACGGACTGAAAAACTGCTGCTGAACATGAGCGGCAAGCATCACTCTATGAGTGAAGAGACCCTTTGCAAGCCCTCTGGCAAACATGACATTGATCTGGCCCTGGTACGATTGTGGGAGGTGGTAGGCCAACTTGAACGGGCTGAAAGACTGCTTAGGCCTTGCCGTGAATTATATCATTCCAGTGAATTTGAATACGCACTCTTAAGACTATGCGCCGGGAGAGAAGGATTTATGGAAATGCTTAGAAGCTATCCGGAAAGTGCCTATAAAATGCAGGCTGTCTCGATCCATTATTTCAGTCTGGCTTGTGAGCAGATAATAAAAGATGGCCTGAAGTCAGGAAAAGATAACCTTAAAAAGGCTCTTGAGTCTGCTGAAGCGACAATAGAGAAGTACCCTCACTGTGCGGGCGCTTATTCGCAGAAAGCACACTGTCTCAGAATGGGGGGCGCCAGTGAGCAGGAATGGCGGAAATATTTCGATAAAGCCTGCTTCCTTGACCAAAGTCGAGCCTATAAGGGTAAAACAGATTCATGGCGAAGCAGCGAAGCCGCTGCTCTCGAGATTCAAGGTCTCACTATTTAATTGACATCCTCCCCGCCGTGAAGAGGGTGTCGCAAAACTCCAACAGCTCGTTCCCATGCTCTGAGGTCGTCATTCCCGCGAAGGCGGGAATCCAGCGCTAACGGTGGATCTCTGCCTTCTCGGGGATGACAGGGGGGGGCACCGGGCAGTATGGTTCTGGTGGAGAGTCAGTGTGGATTCCCGCCTTCGCGGGAATGACGAGAGTGAAGCCGGGAATGACGAGAATGAAGTCGGGAATGACGGGAGTCAACTCGTTCGCACGCTGGAGAGAGTTTTGCGACACCCTCTAGAAGTACGGGGTTTTACGCTCATTCGATAAATATGAATGAACTTTTAGATCCGTTTGCCGTCCAAGAGCATAAGCTTCCAATGATTTTAGATTGCTATGAGTTACGGATTACCTCCAGTTACCAAAGCTACGACCAGTACGACACCGCAACCGCCGCAGAAAGCAGATTCTGTAACAACAGAGCGTCGATTCACCTTAAACCCGGAAGCCGCTCCGTTTGTTCCTCGTAACCAGGGCGTTGATAAATGGAACGCACCTTCAAATATTAGAAACCGACAAGCCACTGCACGCGAAACCCATGCACCTCAGAAGTTTCATCGATGGAGAGAGAAACCAATATACCCTGATGATACTGTAAAAAGGATGAATGACGCTTACGATGCACTGAAAACACAAAAATTCAGTCGTTCAGAAGTGGCATTTCGATCCATCTTACGCATAGACAAGGACGTACTGAATCAATACGACTACCACAAGATGCACATAGGGCTTGCCAGGTCTCTGAATGAGCAAAACCGGGCAAAACAGGAAGAAGCATGCTCCCTTCTGAAAGAGCTCAGGTCGAAGACACCGGTCAATGAGTTCGGGGCCTCGATCATTCATAACCTTGACCTGACCCTGAGCCGAAGTGAACAGGCACTGGGACAATACCTTGATGCAGAAACACGACTTTTAAGACTGAGAAACAAAAAGCCCGATGCCGATGTACAAGCACTGTGCAAGTCTTCTGACAATTTTGACGCTGATATTGCTATTGCACGACTTTGGCAGCTTATGAAGAAACACAGGCTGACCGAAACACTCCTGCTAAATCTGAAAGCAGAGCTGACTGAAAAGCTGCAGCCGAAGCAATCCGCTGTTGCTGTTGAAAAACTGCATCAAAAACTCCGTACCGTAAATATGGCTATGGCGCGACATTGGGAGCTGACGGGCAAATATAAATTGGCTGAAAAGTTGTTGCTGAATATGAGTGGCAAGAACCTCAATAACAGTGAAGAAGTCCTGTGTAAGCCCTCTGGGCATGATGACATTGACCTGACTCTGATGCGCCTCTGGGAGATTATGGGCAAACATAGACAAACTGAAAAACTGCTGCTGAACATGAGTAAAAAGTCACCTGATGCCAGCGAGGAGACTCTTTGCTCCCCCTGTGGGAATTATCTGACTGACCTGGCTCTGGTGCGATATTGGGATCTGGTGGGCAACAATCCATTGGCTGAGAAGCTGCTGCTGAACATGAGTGGCAAGCATCCTGATGCCAGCGAGGAAGAACTCTGCAAGCCCTGCTGGCAGAAAGAGATTGATCTGACTCTGGTGCGATTTTGGGAGGTTGTTGGCAAATACAGCCTGAGTGAAAGACTGCTGTTGAACATGATTGAAAAGCACCCCGGTGACAGTGAGGAGATCTTGTGTCAGCCCAGTGAGCATCAGGATGTTGACCTGGCTCTTGCAAGACTATGGCAAATGATGGATCAACCTGAACGGTGTGAAAAACTGCTTCTGAAAATGTGTGGTAAGTCACTCAATGATCATCAGGAAAACCTGTGCCAGCCCTCTGGCAACCATGACAATGATCTGGCACTGGTCCACCACTGGCAGATAATGGGCAATGGACTGGCTGAAAAACTGACCAAACGTTGCTATGCGTTATACCATTCGAATGAATGCGAATTAGCACTGCTTGGCTTTTCTGCCGGGAAAGCAGAATTTATGGAAATAATCAGCCGCCAGCCGGAAAGTGCCAATACCCTGATAGTGACTTCGATCCATTATTTCAGACTGGCTTGTCAGCAGATTTTAGAAGATGACCCGAAGTCTGGAAAAGATAATCTGGATAAGGCTCTTGAGTATGTAGAATCGGCAATAACGAAGTATCCTCAGAACGCGGGAGCTTGTTCGCAAAAAGCTCATTGCCTCAGAATGATGGGCGCAACAGAGAGAGTGTGGCAGGGATTATTCCAACAAGCCTACTTACTTGACGCCAGCAGGACACATAAGGGTAAAGCCCATTTTTGGCGAAGGGAAGAAGCCGCTGCTCTTCAGAAGTTACAGGGTCTCACTAAAAAATTACCTGATCAGGTACCTGGTTAACCATGAACTTTTATGTTCGTTTGATGTCCAAAGGCATAAGTTTCCAAGTATGTTAAGTGACTTATGAGCTACGGATTACCACCAACCACCGGCACCACGGCCAGTTCGAGCACTTCGACCAGTGCGACAACGCAACCGCCAGGGTATCGTGCGTCAGGTTCAGGTCGGGATGCGACCGAAAAGAGCCAATCTTCCTCATGCACGAACGTTTCAACGTTTATTCCACGTGGTCCGCAGGCTCAACGTGGTCACCAATATCCTGACAGATCCTTAAATATTAGGGACCGGCAAGCAAAGGCAAGCCAAAACCCTTCACTACAAACGTTTCACCAAAGCGATAATGCGACGCAACCCAAGACGGCTAAAAGAGCAAAAATCAATGACGCCTTTAAAGAGCTGAGCAAACAAAAATTCAGCAATGCAGAAGAAGCATTTCGGACCATCTTGAAGGAAGGCAAGAATAAACTGAGTGATCACGAGCGCAAAAACCTGACGATAGGACTTGCAAGGTCGCTCAAAGAGCAAACCCACGAAAAACAGAAAGAAGCCTGCTCTCTTCTGAAAGAGCTCAGGTTGAAGGGAAAGTTCAGTGCCTTCGGGGCTTCGACCATTCCTAATCTTGATCTGACCCTGAGCCTCTGTGAACAGGCACTTCGACATTACCCTGATGCTGAAGCACGACTGACAGCACTGAGAAACATCAAGCCGGATGCCGATGAGGAGACCCTGTGCGAGCCTTCTGGCAATTTTGACGCTGATATTGCCAATACACGACTATGGCAGTTTATGAAAAAAAACACACTGGCTGAAACACTCCTGCTGAAAATGGAAAAACAGCTGACAAGTGAGCTGAAGTGGAGACAATCCGCTGTAACTTGCACTGTAACTATAGAAAGACTGCATAAATACCTCCATATCGTAAAAATTGCTCTGGCGCGACTCTGGCAGTGGGAAAGCAAATATGAAAAGGCTGAAGATCTGCTGCTGAACATGAGTGGCAAACACCCCGGTGCCAGTGAAAAAGTGCTATGCAAGCCTTGTGAAGATCATGATGTGAATCTGACTCTGGCAATAGTCTGGCAGGACATGGGCAAATATCAACTGATTGAAAAGCTGCTTCTGAACATGAGCGGTAAGCCCCTCAATGCAAGCGAGGACATACTGTGCAAACCCTGCAGCCAACATGACATTAACATGGCTCTGGCTGTGCACTGGGTGATAGCGGGCAAAAATCATCTGGCTGAAAAACTGCTGCTGAACATGAGTAACAAGCCCCTCAATGCCAGCGACAACATCCTTTGCAGACCCACTGGACAGCTTGATGTTGACCTGACTCAGGCGCGAATTTGGGAGGTAACAGGAAAACATCATCTGACTGAAAGACTGCTACTGAACATGAGTGGCAAGGACCCCAAAGCCAGTGAATACCTCCTTTGCCAGGCTTGTGGGCATTACAGAATTGACATAACTCTGGCGTATCACTGGGAACATGGGGGCAAATATAGATTGTCTGAAAGGCTGCTATTGAGCATGTGTGGCAAACACCCCAATAACCTTGAGGAAATTCTGTGCAAACCCTCCGGGCAACCTGAGATTGAAATGTCCCTTGTGAGACTCTGGCAGGAGATGGACCAACACGAACGGGCTGAAAAGCTGCTGCTGAACATGTGTAACAAGTATCCCGATGCCAGTGAGGATATTCTGTGCAAACCCTCTGGCCATGATGTTATCGATCTGGCCCTGGTGAGATATTGGCAGATAACAAAAAAATATCAACTCGCTGAGAAGCTGCTGCTGAACGCGAGTGACAAGCATCCCGATGCCAGTGAGGACATTCTCTGCAAACCTTGCGGACGTCATGACATTGATCTGGCTCTGGTTCGCACCTGGGAGATGATTGACAAACGTGAGCTGGCCAAGAGACTGATTGAGCGCTGCTGTGAATTATATCATTCGAAAGAATGTCAATTCACACTCTTGATCTTATCTTGCGGGCAACCAGGATTTATGGAAATGATTAGCCGCTATCCGAAGAATGAAAATACATTGCTGGCCACCTCGATCCATTATTTCACTTTGGCTTGTGAGCAGATAATAAATGATAACCCGGAGTCAGGAAAAGAAAGCCTGAGAGAGGCTTTTGAGACCGTGGTATCACTGCTGGAAAAGCACCCCAACAGTGCGGGCGGTCTTTCGCAAAAAGCGCATTGTCTCAGAATGATGGGTGCCACCAGGCAGGAATGGAAGGAATACTTCAAAAAAGCCCAAACCCTCGACTTGAAACGGGCGCATTCGCGTAAAAATGATTTTTGGCGAAGAGACGAAGCTTCTGCTCTTCAAAAGTTGCACTGTCTCTAAGAGTGAATGGATCAGGGAACCTTAATATCCGTTCACTGTCAAAGAGCTGAGTTTTCCTGGAAGTACTGATTGCCATGAGTTACGGATTTACAGCAACAGACAGCGCCGCAACCAATACGACATCGCAACCGTCACAGAATCCTGCGTCAGGTCCAGAGCATACTTCTAAGCTTAATCCTGATGCTCCAGTGTTTATTCCACGTGCTGAACGTGTTCAGCCTATTGATGATCATTCGAACACATTCCCAACTATTTCAGGCAGACAGGTCACTGCAAGCGAAACCTTTGCTCCCCGGACATTTCACCAAAGGAAGAATATCCGCTGTCCTGAAGCTATTAAGGAAGAGATCGATAACGCTTACAAGGCACTGATGAATAAAAAATTCATCGATGCAGAAGCAGCATTCCGGCTCATCCTGGACAAAAACGAAAGCATCTTAAGTAGATCCGAGCACCAGAGCGTCGTCATTGGGCTTGCAAGGTCTCTAAAAGAGCAAACCTACACAAAACAGAAAGAGGCCTGCTCTCGTCTGGAAGAACTCAGGTCGAAAGCACCACTCAATGACTTCGGGGCCTCGACCATTCATAACCTTGACCTGACCCTGAGCCGATGTGAAGAGGCGCTGGGACGGTACCTTGATTCTGAAGTACGACTTAAAGCGCTGAGAAACATCAAGCCCGATGCCGATAAGGAGACCCTGTGCAAGCCTTCTGGCAATTTTGACGCGGATATTGCCAATGCACGACTATGGCAGCTTATGGAAAAGCACACACAGTCTGAAAGACTCCTGCTGAAAATGGAAGAACAGCTGTCAAGCGAGCTGAAGCGGAGCCGATCCGCTGCAAAGAAAAAAAGACTGCGTAAACATCTCCATATCGTAAAACTCGCTCTCGCACGACACTGGCAGGTGATGAACAAATATCAACTGGCTGAAGATCTGTTGCTGAAGATGAGTGACAAACACCCCGGTGTCAGTGAGGAGACGCTATGCAGGCCATGCAAAGATCACGACGTGAATCTGGCTCTGGCGAGACTCTGGGAGAACATGGGCAAATATCAACTGACTGAAAAGCTGCTGCTGAACATGAGTGGGAAGCCTCCTGATGCAAGCGAGGACAGACTGTGCAAACCCTGCAGGCAACATGACATTAACATGGCTCTGGCAGTGTTCTGGGAGCTAATGGGAAAACCTCATCTGACTGAAATACTGCTACTGAACATGAGTAACAAACACCCCAAAGCCAGTGAATACCTCCTTTGCCAGGCTTGTGGGCATTACGAGATTGACATAACTCTGGCGCGACACTGGGAGCATGAGGGTCAATATAGATTAGCTGAGAGGCTGCTATTGAGCATGTGTGGCAAACACCCCAATAACCTTGAGGAAATTCTGTGTAAAGCCTCCGGACACTCTGAGATTGACCTGAACCTGGCATTCCTCTGGCAGAACATGGGCAAATATCAACTGACTGAAAAGCTGCTGCTGAATATGAGTGGCAAGCATCCCGATGCCAGTGAGGATATTCTGTGCAAACCCTCTGGCCATCATGCTATTGATCTGACCCTGGTGAGATATTGGGAGATAACAGACAAACATCATCTGGCTGAGAAGCTGCTGCTGAACATGAGTGGCAAGCATCCCGATGCCAGTGAAGACATTCTCTGCAAACCTTGCGGATATCATGACATTGACCTGGCTCTGGTCCACCACTGGGAGAAGATTGACAAACGTAGGCTGGCCAGGAGACTGATTGAGACCTGCTGTGAATTATATCATTCGAAAGATTGTCAATTTACACTCTTGATCTTCTCTTGCGGGCAACCAGGATTTATAGAAATGATTAGCCGTTATCCGGAGAATGACAATACATTGCTGGCCACCTCAATCCATTATTTCAATTTGGCTCGTGAGCAGATAATAAATGATGACACGGAGTCAGGAAAAGAGAACCTGAGTCTAGCCCTGGAGACTGCGGAATCACTGCTGGAAAAGTACCCCAACAGTGCGGGTGGTCTTTCGCAAAAAGCACATTGTCTCAGAATGATGGGCGCCGATACGCAGAAATGGCAGAAATATTTCAATAAAGCCAACTTCCTTGACCGGAGCCGGACACGCAGAGATAAAACTAACTTATGGCGAAGCAGCGAAGCCGCTGCTCTTCAGAAGCTGCAGGGGCTGAAAGAGCAAATGGATCACAAGGAACTTTAATATCCGTTAATTGTCCAACAGCGTAGTTTTCCCTGGAAGTTTTGATTGCCATGAGTTACGGATTTATACCAACAGCCAGCGCCGCAACCAATACGACATCGCAACCGTCACAGAATACTGCGTCAGGTTCAGAGCATACCTCTAACCTTAACCCTGATGCTCCAGTGTTCATTCCACGTGCTGAACGTGTTCAACGTATTGATGATCATTCGAACGCATTCACAACTATTTCAGGCAGGCGGGTCACCGCAGATGAAACCCTTGCCCCCCGGACATTTCACCAAAGGACGGATGTTCCCTGTCCTGAAGCCATTAAAGAAGAGATCAACAAGGCTTTCGAAGCACTGACAAATAAAAAATTCATAGATGCAGAAGCAGCATTCCGGCTCATCTTAGACAAAAACGAGAGCAGCTTAAGTAAGTTCGAGCACCAGAACCTGGTCATTGGGCTTGCAAGGTCTCTAAAAGAGCAAACCTACACAAAACAGAAAGAGGCCTGCTCTTGTCTGGAAGAACTCAGGTCGAAAGCACCGCTCAATGACTTCGGGGCCTCGACCATTCATAACCTTGACCTGACCCTGAGCCGATGTGAAGAGGCGCTGGGGCAGTATATTGATGCTGAAAAACGACTTTCGAGACTGAGGAACAAAAAGCCTGATGCCGATGAGCAGTCCCTGTGCGAGCCTTCTGACAATTTTGACGCTGATATTGCCAATGAACGACTATGGCAGCTTATGGAAAAGCACACACTGGCTGAAACACTGCTGATAAAACTGGGAGCAAAGCTGATGTCCCAGTTGCATTTGACCTCATTCGCTCCCACTGTCAAGACACTGCATAGAAACCTTCATACCGTAAATCTCGCTCTGGCAAGACACTGGCAGGTAATGGGCAAACACAAATGGGCTGAAAGCATGCTGCTGAGCATGGCTCGCAAGCACCCCGATGACAGTGAGGAGATCCTGTGCAGGCCCTCTGGAAAAAATGATATTGATCTGGCTCTGGCACTACTCTGGGAATTGATGGGTCAATACGAACGGACTGAAAGACTGCTGCTGAATCTGATTGGCAAGCACCCTGATAACGGGGAGGATATCCCGTTCCAGCCCTCTGGAAAATATGATTTTTATCTGGCTCTGGCACGACTCTGGCAGATAATGAGCCAAGATAAACGGACTGAAAGGCTGCTGCTGAAGATGAGTGGCAAGCGTCTTGATAACAGTGAGGAGATCCTGTGCAAGCCTTGTGGGAATTATAATACTGACATGGCTCTGGTGCGACACTGGCAGATATCAGGCCAACATGAACGAGCTGAAAGACTGCTGCTAAACATGACTGGCATGAATCCCGGTGACGACGAGGAGACCCTGTGCCAGGCCAGTGGGTATTGTAGTATTGATCTGACTCTGGTGCGACACTGGCAGCTGATCGGCAAACAAAAACTGGCTGAAAAACGGCTGCTGAACATGAGTGGTAAGTGCCCCGCTGACAGTGAGGAGAATCTGTGCAAGACCACTGGCAGAAATGCTATTGATCTGGCGCTGGCAATACTCTGGCAAGTCACGGGTAATCATGAACGGAGTGAAAGACTGCTGCTGAGTATGAGTGGCAAGTCCATCGATGACAGTGAGGACAACCTGTTCAGACCTTCCGGAAATCAAGAGCTGGATCTGGCCCTGGCTCGAACCTGGCAAAAGGCTGGCAACTATGAGTCAGCAGAAAAACTGCTTTGTCGTTGCTTCGCCTTGTATCATTCGGATGAATGTGCATCAGCACTATTGTGTTTATCGATTGGACAATCAGTGTTTATGGAAAGGATGGCCCGGTATCCGGACAGCGCCAATAAACTGGTGGCAGCTTCCTTACACTATTTCAATCTGGCTTGTCGGCAAATAATAAAGGATGGCCCGAAGTCAGGAGACGATAACCTTAACAAGGCTCTTGCGCTTGTTGAATCAGCATTGGAGAAGTACCCTCCGAGTGCAGGCGCTTTTTCGCAAAAGGCACACTGCCTGAGAATGATGGGTGCAGCAGAGCCTGTATGGCGGGAACTGTTCCTAAAATCAACATCCCTTGACCCTTTTCGTGCAGTGAAGGACAAAAACGACTGCTGGCGAAGCACGGAATCAGCCGCCCTCCAGAAGATAAGAGACCTCACAGACTAAATGGATCAAGATGAACTTTTATCTCCGTTAGCTGTCCAAGAGCATAGTTTTTCAGCAGAGTTTGATTGCTATGAGTTACGGATTACCGCCAGTCAAGAGCACCGCAGCCCATTCGAGCGCTGACGTTGGCTTGGGTGCTACCAGTTCAACAACAAAAAGTAAATACACCTTAAACCCAAAAGCTCCAGTATTTGTTCCACGTGCTCAGCGTGTTCATGAGCATTCGGTCAAACTCTCAAACATTAAAGACCGACAGGCAGCGGCATTCCAAACGCTTTTAGCCCAGACACTTACGCAATGGAGGGAGCCAACAGACTCTGCGGATATTACAGGCAGAATCAATGATGCTTACAAAGAACTGAGAACACGAAAATTCATCAATGCAGAAACAGCATTCCGGGACATTTTAAACGAATACGAGCAGACACTGAGTACATTAGACTACCAGAACGCTACCATAGGACTTGCAAGGTCGCTAAGAGAGCAAACCCGAAAAAAACGCCTGGAAGCCTGCACTCTTCTGGAAAAACTCAGGTTGACTGGATCGTTTACCGAGTTCGGGGCTTCCACCATCCATCACCTTGATCTGACCCTGAGCCGATGTGAACAGGCACTGGGAAAATACCTTGAAGCTGAAACACGACTTATAGCGCTGAGGAACCTGAAGCCCGATGCCGATGTTCAGGCACTGTGCAAGCCTTCTGGCAATTTTGACGCAGATATTACTAATGCCCGACTGTGGCAGTTTATGGAAAAAAACACGCTGACTGAAACACTCCTGATGAACATGGGAACAGCACTGTTTACAGAGCTGCAATCAAATCGGTCCACTGTCAGTTCACAAAAACGGCACAGCTATCTCCATACCGTAAATCTGGCTCTGGCACGAAACTGGCAAGTGACGGGCAAATATGAATGGGCTGAAAACCTGCTGCTTAGCATGATTCTTAAACATCCCAATACCAGTGAGGAGATCCTGTGCAGCCCCTCTGTGCATCGTGACATTGACCTGGCTCTGGTGCGTGTCTGGCAGATGATGGGCAAACCTGAACGCACTGAAAGACTGCTGCTGAACATGGGTGGCAAGCACCCCGATGACAGCGAAGAAAGCCTGTGTAAGCCCTGTCCACATCATGAGATTAATTTGGCTCTGGCACGACTCTGGCAAGAGATGGACAAACATGAAATGACCGGAAAGTTGCTGCTGAACATGAGCAACAAGCATCCCGATGACAGTGAAGAAAGCCTCTGCAAACCTTGTGGGAACCATAGCACTGACCTCGCTCTGGCAAGATACTGGGAATTAATAGACAAACATGCACTCAGTGAAAAGCTGTTGCTGAACATGAGTGGCAGGAACCCCGATGATAGTGAAGAAATCCTGTGCAGGCCCTCCGGGCATCATGATATTGATCTGACGTTGTTGCGACACTGGGATCTGGAGGGCAAACATAAACTGGCTGAAAAGCTGGTACTGAACATGAGTGGCAAACACCTCTGCGACAGTTTGGAAAAGCTGTGCGAGCCCTCTGGGCAACATGACATTGACCTGGCCCTGGCATGCATCTGGCAGGTGACGGGCAGAAATGAACTGGCTGAAAGACTGCTGCTGAAAGTGATCGACAAGGATCCCCTGGCCAGTGAGGACATTCTGTGTGAACCCTCTGGTCACCATGCTATTGACCTCGCTCTGCTTCACCTCTGGGAGGCGGCAGGCAGACATGGACTGGTTGAAAGACTACTCTGGCGTTGCCGTGAATTTTATCATTCGGATGAATTTCAATTATCTCTGTTATGTCTGTACGCCGGGCAATCGGGATTTATGGAGATGGTTAGCCATTATCCTGAAAGTGCCAACACATTGCTGGTAACCTCGATCCATTATTTCAATCTGGCTTGTGAACAGATCACCAATGATGACCTCAAGTCAGGAAAGGATAATCTCAATAAAGCTCTTCAATATGTGGAATCAGCTTTGGAGAAGTACCCCCTGAATGCGGGCGCTCATTCACAAAAAGCCCACTGTCTCAGAATGATGGGCGCCAGTGAGGAGGTATGGCGGGCCTATTTCGATAAAGCCAGCTTACTTGACTCCAGCCGCGCACATAAGAATAAAAATTCTTCCTGGCGAAGCTGCGAATCCGATGCTCTTCAGAAAATGTTAAGTCTCAAAGAGCAAATAAATAAACATGAACCTTTATGCCCGTCAGATTCAGAGGCATAGCCAGGAAGATTAAATTGCTATGAATAACGGATTACCACCCACAACCAGCGCTGCGACCAGATCGACATCGCAACCTCTACAGCATCGTGTTTCAGGTTCTGACGGTACTGCAACAAAGCGTCCATCTGCCATAGACCCGAAAGCTTCAGTGTTTACTCAACGTGCCCCGGAGCATTGGAACAGACCCTCCAATATCAGAGACCGGCAAACAACTGTAAGCCAATATCCGTTTTTTTGGAGCACCGTGTTGATGAACACGGGTGATTGATCCGTCAACCATGAGGTATTCCATATCACAATCCTGACTCAGTTCTTCAAAGACTTGATTCCATATTCCTTTCGAGCTCCAGCGACTGAATCGGTTGTATATATTGTGCCAATCACCGAACTCTTCAGGCATGTCTCTCCAAGGTGCTCCGGTACGAGCAAGCCAGAGAATCGACTCAATGAATAACCTGTTGTCAGCTGTTGGCCCGGGGTCAGAGACTTTACCCGGCAGCATGTCTTTGATCCGATCCCATTGTCCATCTTTGAGTACTGTGCGAGTCATAACAAACCTAAATGCCATACTCTAGATCACTTTTAGGTGTCTTTCCGGTCAGGTTACTGATGTTTTTATCTGTTTGGTCGGTTGGATAAGAACGCCCCCTAGCGAAAGCTGCAAAAAAGCCAGCGTAAAGCCATATCTCGAAAGTTAATTGATCATTTTTCTCTGATCTTCTGTCCGTATTTCATCTTGCGAATCTCATGGCTCAGTCGACTGTGGGCTACTGCATTTTCTTGTAAGCTCTCCCCTTCCCGATAAGCTGATATAATCACAATAATTTCTGCTACTGATCCCGATCAACCCAGACAAAATGGCTGTTATCCAAAACTGTCTCTCCCCGCCATCGGTAGGCAGCCAGACGACCTCCTTTCTTCGCGACTCCATAATCAACACAGGCCACGTAGTCAGATAACCTTTGGGGTAAGCCAGATAGCCAGTAGTGACCGATAAATACCGGAACCGGATCATGGTAATGAAAACGTCGAGTTTCAACAGGTATGTCTGGTAAAGATCCCACGCCCGGACCAATAGCCACATCAGCCAGGGTTTTAGCCTTTTTATCCCACCAGCGAATACGTGAAGCCGTGCGCTCTTTTCCGTCTTTATCTTTAAAGCGGATACCATCGGGCAGATCAATTTCAGCGCCCTTTAACAGGTACTCAATGGCAGTGTAGAGCGGGTGTGTTTTATTGGATGCCAATGCATAAGCTTCAGGTAGCAGACAGTTTCTGTCATCCAGCCAGGGTAGAGCCAGCTCCAGACTTTCCTGATGCCAGCAGGCATGAACTAACCGGATACCACCAAGATCGAGAAATACCGGAAGCGTCTTGAACCACTCAATAGCCTCTCTATGCTGAGGTGATCCCAGCGGAAATTCATCCAGAAAAGCCTGGTGAGCTTTCTGGTTGCCAGGTTTGCTATGTGACCGAAGGTATTCCCCTTTCTTTGATGGATCTGGAGTGGCATAACAGATCGCATTGAATTCATGATTACCCATCACTGCCAGCGCTGCTCCAGACGCTACCATTGAACGACAGATATTGATTGTTCGCTGCTCCTGAGTTCCACGATCAATCAAATCACCAAGAAATACGGCTTTCCTCTCTGAGTGGGCAAATACCCCATCTATCCTTTTATATCCCATTTTTTGCAACAGGGCTTCAAGCTCTCCGGCCTGTCCATGTATGTCACCGATTAAATCGTACATAGTCCTCCCTGAACGACAGTTCACTGCTATCAAATAAGTTCGAGACTGATATGCGCGTCATTCTGATGAATGAAATCCCAGACTTCTTATCAGCATTAATTTCATATTTATCAGCATAAGACAGTGGACACCTTCTGCATAGCACTCTCTACCCTCAATAGCACCCAGACTGATAGCAAGCAAAAACAGAAGCCGATAAAATCAACCTTTAATAAATACAAAACAATGGGGCCAGGGCATGCTGGAAGGAATTTCATTCAGTTTTCTGCCATTTAACTGGAGTGGCGTATCCGGTGTATCTGATAAACTGATGACTCTGCTAACTCTGGTATTACTCCTGAGTCTGCGTCAGGGTGCCCACTCTATTCGTGAAACAGCCCTGAGCAGGCATGCCTAACTACTGCGCTGGGCCATGGGAGAGATGGAAAAGATCAAGTCTGATATCAATACACTTCGATCCATTTACCCTGAACAAAATACACTGGCCAACCAAGCGCAATGGCATCGATCAGCCCAAAAGGTTTTCGTGACTCTTCAGCGTCTCAGTTATATGGCAGAACATAAACTGATTCCTAAAAAGCACTTTCGGGAAATGTGGGGACCAACTGTTCTGCAATGCTGGTACTTGCTCGAAAATTGGATCAAGGATAAAAGAGAGAGTAACGGGGAGCCAGCCGAGTCGGAAAAGGGAGCCTATTCTCGCAAAGATTTTGAGTCATATGCCCTCTATTGTAAGCAAAAACTGCCAACATCTTTAACCAACCGACTGGCAGAGATTTACAAACGCACTAACTCTGATAGTCGATATCTGATAGTCGATAGCCCACCTAACCTTGCGATTCAAAGACACCATGCGACGACTGGTTGAAAAAGGAAAATTAACTGAGGAAGAAAGGTTCACCTTTCACGCCATGAAAGCCAAAGGCGTATCGGATCACGAAGAACAATACTCAGGACACAAGACCCTGAAAGGCGGAAAAATCTATATCAGAAAGGCTCCCAAAGTGAAGGGAAGCAGCACTAAAAAGTGAACGACAGCCACTATTTAAACAAGTGTTTTGTTCTGACTTTTGTTCACACACAGCGTTTTTGTAGGGGTAAAAAAGAGGATACAGCACGTAACCCCTTGATTTTATTGGCGCTCCCTGGAGGATTCGAACCTCCGACCTGCCCCTTAGGAGCACCTTATAACCAGTCGCTATAAATATTATAGCGTCTCATTATTAGCCTGAAAGCCTTGATATTACTTAGCTATCGCCTATTATAGTGTCTCAGTGCATCTCATAAAGTACCACCAAAGCGCACGAGATACCTACACCCATACCTACACCTCTTTTGGGTGAAAAAGTGATATAACAATGAGTAATATAACTGACATGGAAGCCCGAAGCCTGAAAGACGGGCAGACAATTACAGAGAAGCTTGGCCGTAATCGTGGCACTTTTCTCATTCGTCGTCGAGGGCAGAGTTATATTGCTTTCTATCGCTACTTTTCTGGAAAAACCAAGCGGGAGATCTCTCTTGGCTCCTATCGCTATTCAGCATCTGCGGCTGGCTTCTCTCTCAAAGAGATACGGGAGAAAGCCATCAACCTGGCCAACATTCGTCAGGCGATAGCACCTGCAGACCTTAAATCCCACCTTGAGAAACAAGCTGAAGAACAACAGCAGCAAATACAGTTAGAGGCACAAAAAGGCTCTTTCGCCGACCTTCTTGATGCTTACTTAGATGATTTACGAAAACGGGGTAAAGACAAAGAGCGGGAATACAGCCGTATTGTCCAGAAAGATATTAAAGATCCCTATCCAAACCTTGCCGGGAAAAAAGCCAAGGATGTTACAGCAGACGACATTGTGACTATTCTGGCCAAAGTCCATAACCGAGGCTCAGAAAATCAAGCCAACTGTGTCAGGGCCATGCTGCATGCAGCCTTCTCTTTTGGATCAAAGAGCGACTACGACCATACCCGGGTTGGAGAGAAGCGGTTCTACCTCACCCACAACCCGGTAGCTATGACCAAGAAAAATACCCAGGTAGAAAAGAGCCGAGTTCGGGTATTAAATAACCGGGAAATCCACCAACTCTGGCATAACATCAAATATGCCCCTGAAGTGGGTATTGTCATCAGCCTGTGTATTCAATTCCTCATTGCAACCGGTGGCCAACGCCCCAGCCAGTTACTCAGGGCAAAGTGGGTAGACTATGACTTTGAAAGAAACTGCGTATCCTTTGAAAACAAAAAACGGAAAGGTGAAGCACTGATCCACACCATACCCCTGACTCGCCGTGCCCTTGATATCATCGCCGAAGTCAGGGAGTACACATCCCACCTGCCTTGGCCTTTTGCATTTCAGGAAGCAGCCCCTGTCAGAACCGATAGCCTGTCCACTGCACTTGACCGCTGGCATCGCTACCGTATCAAACTATGTGAACAGAGCGGAGATGTACTGACCGCAAGATACACACCGAGTTGCCTGAGGGATACAGCCAAGTCCCTGATGATAGATGCAGGCATTAATCGAGAAGTACGCAACCTGATCCAGAGCCACCAACTGACCGGAGTCGACTATGAACATTACGATCGTCACGAACACCTGTCAGAAAAACGTGAGGGAATGGAGCGTTATGATGGGCTTCTATCCAACATTCTTACAATTCCAAAGCCCCCAAGATACTAAAGGCCAAATTTCCTCTGCAAATAGGCTAAAACTTTTGAAGATCGCCACTTATAGGCAATAGACCAACAATCTTCACTCTTACCATCAATCACAACAGTTTTATAAATATTGCCTTTGTTTTGGTTTGACTCAGCCATCATCGTAAAAGCGTCAACGGCATCAATCTCAGCAGCGAGCATAAAGGGCGTATACCCTTCCACTGGAGACATTTGAGGCGCATTTGGGTTTGCTCCGTTTTCCAATAAAATAGAAACTATCTGAAGCAATTTTGCCCTATTTAACCTATCGATAAGCTTTTTATAACCCGAGACCAGAAGCGCATTGAGAAGATTTCTTTCCCAAGTCCCGTCAGCTTCAAGCAATGAGTTTTTAAAATCAGCTACGTCTCTGTGGTCAACTCCTGAAGCCCCAGCTGCATGCCTGCGAATAGACTCCAAAGTGGCCGAATGATTTTCAAATAGGCGTTTTATATCGAGACCAATACAGTACTCAGGCCTCTCCAGCATAGAAAAATACGTCATACATTGATAAAGAGGTGTCTGCAACACCGTTTGAGCCCTCATATCAGGCTCCGCCCCCATCAAAATAACCTGCCGAACTATGTCAGGATCAGAAGTTTCAACCGCACAGCTTAAAGGTGTCATGCGCTTCTTATCCGTTCTTGCATTAATGGTACTTTTATCGTGCTTTACATCTTTGAGCAATTCATAACAGCTCCTATCACCCGTTTCATTGATTTCAGCGATTGCAGACAGAATAGGTGAATCATTTGAGTCAGAAAGAATATCAGGAGAGGCCCCTTTATTGATCAGTTCCTTAACATATTCTGGTTTATTTATCTCAACAAACCAGTTCAACTGAGACATCTTTTTCTTCCAGGTAGCACCCACTTTTATCTTACGATCAACAGTTTTCAAATAAGGTGTTAGTTCCAGCTCCTCTTGCCCAACAATAAGTGGTCCCAATCGAACATTTGATTTTTCCTCTGAATTATCCTCAGAAAAGTGTGCTGTCTTTGGAAATATCTGTTGGTATTGGTCTGCCCATTGCTGCATCTCCCAATCCTCAACCACACCATTTTTTGCCTTATTAAAAGAGCCAGCATCGACCAGCAATTGAAACAAATTAAAAGAAATTGCCTGCTGTTTAAGCTTTTTTAGTAAAGCTTTTTTACCACCAAGTTTGGCTGCGGCCACCAGTGCTTCTTTAATTATTGCTACCTGATTCTCACCAGCACAGTAAATAGACTTGTGAAACGCTTGTTTATAATGCTCTACAGCTGAACACAGATCCCCTGTGAACAAATACCATCTTGCATAATGCCAATCGAACCAGTAACTCGTAATAGATCCAGGGTCAAAATGATTGAGGATGCTTTCAAATTCTTCCAACTTACGTAAAGCATTCTCCTTATCGCCTGCCTGTCGTTTAACAGTCAACGATAAGAGTGCGGCCAACTCAACACCAGCCACTGCCAATGGCCTTAAGTGAAGAACCTTCTGACAATGCTCATCCTTTATCAATCGGACATAATTTAGATTTGTTCGTCCAGCCCACAAATATTCTCTGAGAATTTCAAGCAAATTAATCCCTTTCAATGCTTTAGAAAACCAAACGATACTCCTGGCTATTAACATCCAAACTATGAAACTTTCTAATAACACCTTCTGGTTAGCGCTTGTGACCAATTTACCAATACGACAAATACTTCCAAGCAACGGCAGCTCATCTCCAGACTTCCATTTTCTTATCTGATCCTTGTCTCGTTTATCAAGCCTTTGAATACGCGCTGACACTTCATCATCACATTGCTCAAGCCACTCAAAAATCACCTCTATAGGCCTTGCACCGGATGCAACCAAAAAATGAGGCCTTGGCCCAGTCCATTGTTCATAGAGCTTTACCAGAAAACAAGCCCCTTTCCATGCAAAGAAATGTTTGGTCAAAATTGGTAATGCCTGATCCCTGGAAATACCATCCAAACCGACTTCAAGCACCAAAGCAACATAATCGTTAAGGAAGCAGGTTACCTCTTCCGCAATCATGACCCCAAATCCAGATGTAACCTTAGCTCCCAACTCATTCTTAAAATTATTATCTATAAATCTGTCTTTCAGCCCTGCATCATGCTCGCCTTCACGAGCAAACTTATCCAGCGCCCGGTCGGATGCCTTCACATCCAGCGATACAGCCAGTCCCCTGAGAACCTCCCCTGGGTTTGGGTATGGGCTTTTAAAATTGAATTCTTTATCTTTACTTCCCACTGCAAATAACCTGCCTCTATAGTCAACTCAAACCACGAATACGACTTCTGAAATTGAAATAAGCTCTCACATCACTGGGAGTGCCCGGCACAGCTAGTTTTTTACCTGCTGGTGAAATCACTTTGCCGTGTTTTTTACCACCTTGGTAAATCCAACCGAGCTTCAATAGATCCATAACCAGCTTTTCTATTCTTCTGTCTTTACTGATATGCTTCATACCTTCATCCCTGATGGTGAGCGTCCCTGCCCACCCTACATCAAACGACTACGCCTATTCTTTATCTGTGCCGGAGTTTCTTGTTGCTGCCCGCTGAGCTCTGGACGAGAAACTATCTTTCGATACCCTACCACCATTAGCCTTGGCCTCACTGCTCTGAATTCTTGCAGCAGCTTCAGAAGTCATCGGTGTTTTTTGCTTTGAATTAGCCATTGTAAAACCTCTATCAGTTCAAATAAAAATTGCTCAAAGGAGCAGGAATCACTCTACTCAAGAAGTCACATACTGTCGGCAAGGCAAATGGTCCAAAAACTTTCAAAAATGCGATGCCCAACATTGAGTCCACAGCAGGTTAGGGCTTTAGGCAGATTACCTCAAAGGTTTACCGACTCTGGAGACATGATCAAAGCTGAAAACATGCTCAACCGGGTTTTCATCACACCGGCCCACGAGCCTTCCAGGAAAATGAAAACCACCTCGAGCCACCCGAACCGTCCCATTGCATACAGGGCAGTCACCGCTATAAAGCACGAGAGCTATCCGGCGATGGCTATAAATCCCATCCTGATCCTTCTCCCGACGATATTCCAATAGCCAGTACTCACGACATGTCAGAGTCATCCAGTCCGGGGCCATAGCCACTCGTTTATCAAACATCCGATAAAGAAAGCCAAGGTACAAACAGGACATGCTGGGCCTGTTTCAGGATTGGCAGGAGTCGAAACTGGAAGCGACCTACATCCACAGGCTGGAGCAGGAGGCGGAAGGGTTACACCTAATGATGGGGGCGGAAAGGGAAAGGCGAAGGCAAAGGGACAGCGAAAATGGCTGACGAGGCAAGAGTACGTCGCCAAACAACTCAAAGAAAAAGGGATAGAACCCTCTAAGCCACAACCAAAAACAAAAAAAGACTGGCTCAAGGATTTACCAAAAGGGTGGGTGATCCCAGCCAAGGCCAAACAACCATGGTATAAAACCGAGCAGTCAGCGAACACCGCCAGAAAGATTAAAGAAAAACAAGGTCAACTTTTTGAGGTTGATACTTTTGGTGAGGGGTATGCACTGGTTCCTGTTGCAGCCAAAGAAGAAACGGGTAAACTTAAACTAGCACCCAACGGTAAACCATGGCCTGTTCGGGGTGGGGCACAAACCCAGGCGAATATTTATAACAGCAGCAACAAACACCCCAACTACCGAGTAGTCGAACTTAATAACAATAAGGGCTTTGCTCTCAGGGAGGTAACCCACCTTGTCGAAGGAAAAGAACCCCAAACCACCAACGTTCCATCTAAGCCTAAGAGCGATGGCGGCGTGGAGGGCGGACAGCCTGAGAAAAGAAATAATGGGCGAGGAACCTTTGTCGCCGGACGTGTTTCTGAAACTGTGGCGCGAGAAACTGAAAAAGAAAGCGGAGGAAAGCAGCAGACGAGTACAACTAGTCGAGGATTTTCTCTCCAGCGTAGACTCGCCGAAGCAGGAATAGCCATTCCAGAAATCAGTGATGCTCAGTTTGCGGCAATGGAGTCTGTGAGGGGCAAAGACTCTGAGTTGGGGCACGTTTTCGATTTATATTATGCGCGGGCAGAAGCTATAGCTGACGAAACAGGGTTTTCTCAGCGTATGGCGCTACGTTATGCTATCGCAGAAGATCGACTAATCAAGGAAACCGACAAGTCGATTGAGGGCGGAGAAACCACCCGAGAGGAAGAAATAGAGCAGTACCTCGCAGAGCAACGCCAGCAAGAACTACAGGCCGATGAACAACTCAGCGATGACACTAACCAGTTTTACGATGATATAACCGCCAACTTTGTTGACCAGTTAACCGTTGACCAGAATGAGCAAAAGCAAGACCTTGACGGGTACGAAAAGGTATTACCTTTCATTAACAGTGCCACCAAGTTCAGGGCCTCTGCTTATGAAAACATCCAGCAACTTTATCTCAAGTGGGCATCGGCCTCGCACCCTACTTTTGAATTCCACTTAACCCCCAAGGATGACCCTAAGCTCGGGGCATTCAAGGAGCTGCCAGCCAAACGGGACCGTGATGGTCGTATTACCCGCAAAGCAAAAAAACTGCCATTTATGGGGGTTACCGGAACCAAGCGTTTTTTTGATTCTGCGGATCAGGCCCAACAATGCGCCGAAAAACCAACCACAACTGCCAAGACAGGCGATTCACTAGAAAATAAACTTTGCGTTCAACTGGACAAGCTCAAGGGAAAAAATCAATGGACCACTACTCCCACCAAAGACATACGACACCCAGATAATTTGAGATTATTTCCGTGTTCCGTGCAGCTTAAATACTGGCTAACCCTTTCTATTGTGGCCTTTTCAAGCATTAGCTACCATTCAAAACAGTGAGCAAAAGCTGATCGATGCAAATGAATTATGACAAGGGTCGGTTACCATACTCGTTGTCCGGCTGGGAGTCCTGTAATAGAAAAACCAGCATCACAATCCAACCAATCACTGGAATTAAATAGATCAACTGCCACCAACCTGAACGATCTGTGTCGTGAAGCCTGCGAGCGGTAATGGCAATGCCGGGAACCAGTACGGTCAAACAATACAAAGCAAAAAACAGCCCGGCCCCACCAAAGGCGTCCAATCCCCCTGCTACCAGATAGAACAACAAATAGAACAAGTAATACATCCAGTAGGCCTTTCTGGAGGCTCTACCATTAAATTCTGCGTACTTACGGAATGCGTCGATAAAATATTCCATCATCTTTCTCAATATGGACAGGAATATGTACGAAATTTTATCAAAAAAATGTCGTTCAAAATGATCGCCCGTCAAAGGCATATACATATTTTCATACAGGTAATTTTATCTACGATTCCAATGTCGTAAGATGACACGTTAGAATCATCCCTACCAGTCAGAAACAACGAAAAGACCAATTCGCCTCAATGGGCTGCGGGCAATCAGGAAGACAGTGATATGGCAGCAAAACCAGGTGCTCAACCTTCAAACTTCCAGTTTCTGGCAGAGCATGACTCGCTTTTTCTGGAGCTGGCAACAGCAGCCGAGCGCTCTTTCTCAAGCGATCCCAACACCACTTTGATCAAACTTCGCCAGCTGGGTGAAGCCCTGGCTCAGCATATTGCCTCACTTTGTGGTATCACATCAGAGGAGCCCCTGAGCCAGAATGACCTGCTCTACCGCCTTAACAGGGAGCTTAGTCTCGACCCGAAAGTACGGGAGATGTTTCATATCCTCCGGAAGGAAGGGAACAAAGCAACGCATCAGTTCCAGACCAGTCACCGGGAAGCGATCAGTGGCTTACGGGTGGCCCGTGAGCTGGCAATCTGGTTTCATCGTTCCCTGACAAAAAACGCCCGCTTTAATCCAGGCCCGTTCCTTCCTCCGCCTGATCCCAGTCGACAACTGCGTGAACTGCATGAACAGATTGAGAAGCTGAAAGCTGATCTCAGTGCTGCAAACGTTGAGCTGGAATCCAGCCAGCAATACAAAGAACTGGACCTGAAAGAAAAGGAAGAATACAAGGCTCTTGCCTTTGAGATGGACAAAGAAGCCCGGCAGCTTCAGGAGCAGGTCAAACAACACGACCAGGCTCTGGAAGATTTGCGTAAATCTTACGAAGCAAAACTGGCCGAGGCTGACGCCAGAGTCAAAGCGTTAACTGAGAAGGAACAGGCTGACGAACGGCAAACTATTGCCTTCCAGACAGCCACCGCTGGTCAGCAGGTCAATCTTGATGAAGAAATGACCCGAATCCTCATAGATAACATGCTTACCGAAGCCGGTTGGAAGACTGATACACAGGAACTGACCTGGCAGAAAGGTGCACGGCCCGAACACAATCAGTTCAAGGCCATCGCCGAGTGGCCAACAGTAAAAGAGAATGGCAAAAGAGGTTGGGCTGATTACGTTTTATTCCACGGTTTGATGCCCATTGCCGTGGTGGAAGCCAAACGTGAGAACGTCAATGTCTCCGGTAAAATACCTCAAGCAGAAGACTACAGTCGTGGTTTACAAATCGAACCTCCCCTGAAAGCAGCCTCTGAACTGGCGGGTCGCAGTGAACCCTGGTCCGATGGTATGGGCGGATACTACATTGTGCCATTCGTTTACTCCTGCAATGGTCGCCCCTATGTCCCCCAGATAAAGGAACAATCTGGCATCTGGTTTCGTGATGTTCGTATGCCAAGCAATATCAAACGTGCACTGCCTCAGTTCCACACGCCACAGGGGTTAAAGGATCTTCTGGATCGAAGCCGTGAAGCCGCAGAAAAAGCACTGCAAAATGAAAGCTACGATTACCTGAACCTGCGGGACTACCAGCAAAAGGCAATTGAAGCAGTTGAGAACACCTTGTCGAAAGACATTCGTACCGCACTGCTGGCCATGGCCACCGGAACGGGTAAAACCCGGACAGTTCTTGGCCTTATGTACCGCTTCCTCAAAACAGAGCGTTTCAAGCGCATTCTCTTCCTGGTAGACAGAAACGCCCTTGGCAAGCAGGCTAACGATACCTTTATGGAAGCCAAGCTGGAGCAGAACCAGTCGCTTACCCAGATCTACGACGTGCTGGCGATGAAGAACGTACAGGTTGAACCGGAAACCCGCGTCCAGACCGCCACAGTACAGGCCATGGTGCAGCGAATCTTTGCCTCCGATAATCCGCCATCAATAGATCAGTACGATTGCATCATTATTGACGAAGCACACAGGGGTTATACCCTCGATCAGGAAATGACCGAAGGGGAGATGACCACACGGGATGCAGCCCAGTATCTCTCGAGTTACCGACGAGTGCTGGACTACTTCGATGCTGTCAAAATCGGCCTGACGGCGACCCCGGCAGCCCATACCAAAGATATTTTCGGTTCACCCGTTTACACCTATTCCTACAGGGAGGCTGTTGCCGACGACTGGCTGATTGATTACGAGCCGCCCATTCGCTACATCACCAAACTGGCACAGCAAGGTATTCGCTTTGATGAGAGCGAAACCGTTTCTGTAATCAATACCCGGACGGGCGAAGTGGAACAGGAAAATCTGAAAGATGAGCTGAATTTCGAGATCGAAGCCTTCAACCGGCGGGTCATTAACCAGAGCTTTAACAGGGTAATCTGTGATGAACTGGTAAAAGAGCTGGACCCCCTCGGAGAAGAGAAGACCATGATCTTCTGTGCCACGGACAGGCATGCTGATATGGTCAAAAGGCTACTTGATGAAGCCTTTGAAAGAGAGCTCGGCAGCACCTACAACGAAGCTGCTGTGAAAAAAATCACTGGTGAAAGCAACAATCCGCCAGAGTTGATCAAACAGTTCAAAAATGAGCGCTACCCGAATATCGCTATCACTGTCGATCTGCTCACCACAGGCATTGATGTACCGAAAATCTGTAACCTGGTATTTATGCGTCGGGTGAAGTCCCGTATCCTTTTTGAACAGATGATTGGCCGTGCTACCCGCCGCTGCGATGAGATCGGCAAAACGGTGTTTCGCATTTACGATCCCGTGGATATCTTCGCAGCCTTTGACCGGGAGAACAAAAACGCCAACAGCATGAAGCCGCTGGTGAAGGACCCCAATATCACGATTGAGCAACTGGTTGAAGAACTCACTGATCCCGCCAGACTGGAACAATCACTCAATATCTCCGGCGACACCGAACAGGAAACCCAGGCAGACTCCAATCTCAGTCAGCTCAGCCAAAAGCTGATGCGGGTGTTGCGCAAAGCAGAACATAAATCTGACTACAACCAACCACTTAAAGAGAAGCTGCAACAACTAGAAGAACTCTGGGGCGTAGAACCGAAAAAACTGCACACCCATCTGCATCGGCTGGGCCCAAAAAAGGCAGCAGAATTTATCCACCAACATGCTGGCCTGATCAACCAGATTAATGATGTGAAGGCGTTGACAGGCAGCGACTATCGCCCTGTGATCTCTGAGCATCAGGATGAAGTCCGCGAACGGGTGCAAAGCTATGGCATCCGCCAGCGCCCGGAAGACTACCTGGACAGTTTCAACGACTTTATCAAACACCAGCTGAATGAATCCGCTGCCCTGAGTGTGGTGGTCAACCGACCAAAAGACCTTACCCGTGAACAGCTTAAAGAGGTGAAAATGCTGCTGGACGCTGCCGGTTATAACGAAGCGGGTCTGCAGGCCGCCGTGCGTGAACAGAGCCACCGGGACATTGCGGCCAGCATCATCGGTCATATTCGCCGCGCCGCCCTGGGTGAAGCTTTGATGCCCTTTGAGCAGCGGGTCGCCCTGGCAATGGACCGCATCTACACCAGCCACAAATGGAACACCAACCAGCGCAAATGGCTGGAGCGGCTGGCCAAGCAGCTGGTCTTTGAAGTGGTGGTGGACCAGCAGTTTATCAATGAGCGTTTTGCCCAGCAGGGTGGGGTCAAACAGTTCAACAAAGTGCTGGATGACCAGCTCGATAATGTGTTGGATCTGCTGGGTGAGAGCCTGTGGGAGCCAGCGCAGGCAGCTAATGGTTGACACTTTAAGCAAGCAACAACCACTGCAAACGGGTAAACTTACCCACCACATTTCACAGCTCTCACGCACTGAGAGCTGTTTTGCTTTACCGATAGAGACTGTTAGATGACCAGCGATAATATCGTCCAGAAGCTCTGGAACCTCTGTGATGTCCTGCGGGATGATGGCATTAATTACTCGGACTACGTCACCGAGCTGGTCCTGCTGCTATTTATAAAGATGGTTCATGAGAATACCGAAGCCGGTACGCTGGAACGCCACCCGTTGCCAGAAGGTTGCCGCTGGATCGATCTGAACAATAAATCCGGCATCAATCTGATGAACGACTACCGTCAGATTCTGCTGACCCTCTCCACAGGAAAGCGCACCGTAGCCGATGCCGATGACCCCGGCAAAACCACCGAGATACGGGTTCATCATGATCCATTAATTACTGCCATCTATGCCGATGCCCAGACTCGTCTGCGAGAGCCTCGCCATCTGGAGCAGTTGATTAAATCCCTTGATCGGATCAACTGGTTTGATGCCCAAAAAGACGGTCTCGGTAATCTCTATGAAGGATTGTTACAGAAAAACGCCAATGAAACCAAATCCGGTGCAGGCCAGTACTTTACCCCTCGCCCGCTGATTGACTCTATGGTTCGTTGCATCAAGCCTCAGTCCGGTGAACTGGTTCAGGACCCGGCAGCAGGCACCGCTGGCTTTTTGATTGCCGCTGACCGTTACATCAAGGAACAGACCGACGATCTGTTTGACCTTACGCCAGCCCAACAGCGCTTCCAGAAAAATGATGCCTTTGTCGGTATCGAACTGGTGCCCTCCACCCGTCGACTGGCACTGATGAACTGTCTTTTGCACGGAATGGAAGGGGATGACGAAGGTGTCGTACATCTGGGCAACGCCCTTGGTCAGGTAGGTACGGAAGTTAGCGCGGCGGATATTATTCTTGCCAATCCACCCTTTGGTACCAGCAAGGGCGGCGAAGCTTCCATTACCCGCACCGACCTCACCTACCCGACCAGCAATAAACAACTGGCTTTCCTACAGCATATTTATCGCAACCTAAAACCCGGTGGCCGTGCGGCTGTAGTGTTGCCAGATAACGTGCTGTTTGAAGCAGGCGTGGGTACAGAGATTCGCCGTGATTTGATGAACAAATGCAACCTGCACACCATCCTACGACTACCGACGGGTATTTTTTACGCTCAGGGCGTAAAGACCAATGTGCTGTTCTTTACCAAAGGCAGTACTGCTGATCCACGAGCCACTGAGAACTGCACCGAGAATGTCTGGGTTTACGATCTGCGGACCAATATGCCCAGCTTTGGCAAGCGAACTCCCTTTGGCTCAACACATTTGGCACCGTTTGAAAAGGTTTACGGTGACAATCCCGATGGCAGCAGCCCGCGTACCGAAGGCGATTACAGTTTCAATGCTGATAAGATCGACCAGGTGGCGACAACGGGTGAAAACGATGGGGTTAGCGATAAGCTGGCCCATAGCCGCTGGCGTAGTTTTTCTCGTCAGTGGGTTAGTGAGCATAAATCCGACTCTCTTGATATCAGTTGGCTGAAAGATGCGGATAGTATTGATGCTGCCAATTTGCCGGAACCGGGTGTGCTTGCGGGTGAAGCGATGAGTGAACTGGTGCAGGCATTAGGAGAGTTGGATAGCCTGATGCGGGAGTTGGGTGAAGGTGATGTGGCGGATGGGCAGAAGGCGTTGTTGGCGGAAGTTATGAGTGGTATTAACCAATGAGTTCTTCAATGCTCCCCGATGGTTGGATAGCCTGTGAGTTATCTGATTTAGGTAATGTTGTTACTGGAAAAACACCTAGTACCAAGGTGAAGGATAACTTTGGTGGCAATATTCCATTCATCAAACCTGGTGACTTAGATCATGGCGGCGTCATAAAACAAACTGCGAACACCTTAAGTGAAGCGGGCCTACAGTCTGTTCCAGCAATACCCGCAAACTCTATACCTGTTACTTGTATTGGTAATCTAGGTAAGGTTGGTATCACAACTCAATTATCAGCCACTAACCAGCAAATAAATACCTTAATTCCACATACTGATTTGAGTACGAAATATCTGTATTACCAAGCATGCACCTTAAAGCCGTGGTTGGAATCTGAATCATCTGCGACAACGGTAGCGATCATCAATAAAGGACGTTTTTCAAAAGCTCCTATCAGGCTGGCTCCATTAACCGAACAAAAAATAATCGCCCAAAAACTCGACACCCTGCTGGCACAGGTAGAAAGCACCAAAGCCCGCCTTGAACGCACCCGCGAAACCCTGAAGCGTTTCCGGCAATCGGTACTGGCTGCTGCTGTGAGTGGGAAGTTGACGGAGGAGTGGCGGGGATCTGCATCCTATCTATCAACGCCTTTAGGGTTATCGAAATCCAAGCTATCGCTTGAGGTGCCATGTAAATGGACGATTCAAAAACTCTCTGACGCATGTGAGGTTGTATCTGGCAATGCCTTCAAGAGCAAAGATTTTGTTGATGTAGGGGTTGTACCTGCAATCAAAATATCTAATGTTCAATATGGTGAGTTTTTAGAAAAAAACCAGCAGTATTTACCAGATGACTATTTAGAGAGATATAAGGCATTCTTGGTTGAGTCAGGAAATGTACTAATGGCTTTAACAAGGCCTATAACCAACGATACTCTCAAGGTATGTAGGTACCCTAAAGGCAATCCTGTCGGCTTGCTGAATCAGCGAGTCTGCATGTTTCATTTTCGAAAAGATAGTGAAAAATTCTTTTTAGAAACAGTTTTTCAGTCGGAATACTTTAAAGCTCAGGTTGCAGATAATTTATCTGAAACGCTTCAGCCAAACTTATCACCAAAAAATTTGAAAAATTTCCTGATAGCTATGCCTGATCATGCTGAACAAACCGAAATAGTCCGCCGTGTAGAACACCTCTTCACCCACGCCGACACCATCGAAAAACAAACCGAAGCAGCACTGACAAGGGTAAACAACCTCACCCAATCCATCCTCGCCAAAGCCTTCCGTGGCGAACTCACCGCCCAATGGCGTGCCGAGAACCCGGAACTGATCAGCGGCGAAAACTCCGCCGAGGCACTTCTGGCAAAAATCAAGGCAGAACATGCTACATTGACAACAAAAAAGGGCGGCAAGCCCCGAACCCCAAAAGCTTGGAAAACCGCCGGAGCATAAACTGTCCATGAAGATCGACAAACTCTGTTTAACCCATTTTCGCTGCTTTGAGAAAGCCGAGTTTGAGCTTGGCGAGCGCATGACCCTTATCATTGGCGACAATGCCAAGGGTAAAACGACGATTCTTGATGCACTCTCTGTGGCGATGGGCGGGTTTCTTCTGGGCGTTCCTAATAGTTACGTGGGTGAAACCAAAAAAGCATTTGACCGGAATTTACATGCAGGCGATGTACAGCGTTATTTTTTACGCAACCGCGAAAAAATCACCACGGAATTTCGGGAAAATTGCTCGGTAGAAGCCTACAGAACTGTTGCTAAGCATACCAGCCTCCACTGGCGGCGACTGTTAAAAAAGGCAGAGGGTCACACCAACAACGATCATTGCCGAAAACTCAAGGATTAAGCCAGCCGACTTTACAACACCCAGGCACAGGCTGACGATAACACCCAGTCAGAGAACCTGCCAGTCTTGATTTATTACGGTACGGGGCGACTATGGGCCGGGCAAAAGACCCAAAAGTCAAATCAGCTCAAGAGTGCCAATATCGCCTTTGGTTACTATTATGCGCTGAAACCCGATGCCCAGAATAAAACATTAATGCCCTGGCTGGAGCATGCTGATCGCATCGCTTATCAGGAGCGGACAGAAAGCAGTGGCCTGGCGGCTGTGTTGGACACGATTATCAAGATGATTCCGGGAGCCACCAACAGCTATTACTCACCGAACTATAGTGAACTGGTCGTTGAGTTTGAAGATAAAGTTTTTCCGTACTCTGACCTGAGTGATGGTCAGCACAATATCATTACCCTGGCGGGTGACCTGGCCATGCGATGCGCCCACCTTATGGATTGTACAAATAACCCCGGCCAGGATGCCGACCAATGGAATCGAGGCGTTGAGGATATTGTTACTGAAGTAATGGGGGTTGATAATCCACGCAGTGATCTCTGCCAAAAAATGATGGAGACGGCTTAACGAACTTAATGACGAGCATAATCGGCTGGTTCACGAGTTTAAAGGCAGAATGACTGCATCAATCGTGCTAATAGTCTCAAAGAAGTCAAGATTGACTTTTATATGATGGAGACGGCTTAACGAACTTAATGACGAGCATAATCGGCTGGTTGACGAGTTTAAAGGCAGAATGACTGCATCAATCGTGCTAATAGTCTCAAAGAAGTCAAGATTGACTTTTATAGTTTCCTGAAGTAGGAATACGCTTTGAAAACTAATAGGAAATAAATATGAGTAAAAACAACACCATTCTAATTTCATCAGCACTATTGATCATTTCAGCATGGCTTGGGTCCGGCATCCTATTGTATAAAACCCCAAATCATGCAGAACTTGGTGACATGTTTGGAGTCATTAACTCACTCTTTTCAGGGCTTGGACTTGCGGGTTTAATCTACACACTTTTACTTCAGAGAGAAAGTCTTGAGACCCAGAGAAATGAGCTGAAAAAGCAAGAGTCAGAACTCAAAAATCAAAGTGAGGAATTAGAGAAACAAAGATTCGAGAGTAGTTTTATACAAATACTTCAGATCCATAACAACCTTACCCGTTCTCTGCGAATATTCGATGAAAAAAGTGACAAATTCATCCATGGCGTTGATTGCTTCTCATATCTGTTACAAGAACTATACGCCACGAGTCCTGACTTTACAGGAGTGACCTCTGGAATTTACCCAAGAGATAAAGAATCCTTCCAAGAAGCTTATAATAAACTGAGAAATAAATATGATAATAATTTCAGCCATTACCTCCGTTCAATCTACCACTTACTTAAATTTATAGACAGTTCAAGCATTGATGAAAAAAGCAAGCCTCCATTCTATAAAATGGTCCGGGGACGACTGACCTCAGACGAACTCAGGGTTATTTTTTATAATTGCATCTACCATGAAAAAGATGACTTTAATAACCTGATCGCAAATACCGCACTCTTGAAATATATACCTAACAAAGAGTGGAGTGCCGAGTCAGAAAAGTACAACCTGAAACCAGAGTCCTTTGGCTGAAGATACGCCGAATAAGTCACTCATCGGGTTAAGAGCCACGGGATGAACTCAACCCCATCACCATCGGGCCATAAGCCCGAACCAGTCAATTAAGACCGGCTGGGCATTTTACTCTCAGCCAACTTCCCCAGCCAGTTTTTGGGCGACGTAGTGCTCTCAAGGCAAAACTCAACCTCTGGCTTGCCCCTCATTTGTCCATAGACTTTAGAAAAAGATTGAAGCTCTGATATTGATACTGACTGTTGGCTACCATCAGCGAACAGCAGATTAATGTCTGATCGACCTGCCGCTTTGTAGACAACCGCAGCCTGATGGTTTTCAGCCATTAATTTCTTCAATAGCCCTTTCATATTACCGCTTTCAGAATCATTACCCACCAGCAGAATGGCTTTTTCAACTACTGGTTCATTATGGTCAGATGCCTGCCACTTCCCTTCTATGATCTTTTGTCCGTAGTTCATTTTGCGAATCTCACTGCTCAGTTGACTATGGGCTGCTGCATTTTCTTGGGTACTCCTCCCCTCCCGATAGGCTGAAACAATACCTGCAGCGCCCTCTGACGTGAAATTCGCGACATCCAGAGTTTCACCCTGTTGGTGATTTTTATTCCTGCCCATAACCCTCACCTTATTACTTTTCTAGCAGTTTATAACAATGCTGCAGTCAGATAATCACAATTTTAAGCTGCTGTTGACGGCCTTTGCTAACTTTTCTGAAGCAAACAGTTGATACCCCGTCAGTTCTGGGTGCTTTTGGTCCTCGCGGGGGACAACGTAATACTTGTACGTCTGATATTTTTGCTTTGGTTTTTTAAGCAGGGCCTGTTTCTTGAGAACCGCTGCTTTGTGGGGGAACTGCAGCCTGAGTTCTTTTATCCACTGTTTGGCTTCATTGATCTGTGTTGTAAAACCTTTGGCTAAGGTGGCTTCCGTGAAACGTGCTTCAGTAGGTTGTTGGTCACGGGGGTCAACAACTTGAATGCCTTCTTGGTACTTGGCTGCTTGTGTTTCGCCTGATTCAGTGTCGGTGGTTGACTGGGAAGTTTGGAAGTCTGTGGCGTTGGACTCGGTGGCAGCGGTATTACGTAGATCGCGAGTGCTGTTTACATAATCCTCAAGGCTATCAAGCGCGACAGCGGCGGCTTGCTCGTCTGTTAAACCGTGATATATGACCAGTTCAAAAAATAAATCTATCGCTGAAGCAAAACTACCCATGGCTTCAGCGGGAGGATGTGTAAGAAAGGCATTGAGCGCATTATCAAGGATATTTCCCCCCTGACTTCGATAAAACTCAATTAACTGGTCGGCATCGACTTCCGTTACTCTCGTTTTGACCCTTTGAAAACGTACTCCAATATCTTCTCGCTTTCTGCCAGCTCCCTTTTCATTGATTCCAATTCCTCTTCCTCTGTTAGTGGGTTTTCCTGTAGCTCCTTTTCCCTCTCCGCCATCCTTTTCTTGTTTTCCATCCCTCGGCGAATTAAATCCATGCGCCGTTGGTGTTTCGGGTCCCGCATCGGCGTTGGTGGTGGGTCCTTCTTCATTCTGTATCTCCTTTAATGCGAAGCCGCCTTCGACCTGAACAGGCTCGTACAGTTTACCTGTCCGTTCAGTATAGCTGCGCCCTTGGGCCTGAGCCGCTTGTACTATAGGCCACGGCTTGCCGCTTGGGGTGTAGACCAGTTCAGGGGAATCTGGTTGTTCTTGAGCTGGTTCCTGTAATTCGGGTTGTGATGATTCAACATTGATATCTGCTACTGATCCCGATCAACCCAAACAAAGTGGCGGTTATCCAAAACGGTCTCTCCCTGCCATCGGTAGGCTGCCAGACGGCCTCCTTTCTTCGCAACACTATAATCAACACAGGCCACGTAGTCAGTTAACTTTTGGGGTAAACCAGATAGCCAGTAGTGACCGATAAAGACTGGAACTGAATCATGGTAATGAAAACGTCCAGTCTCAACAGGTACCTCTGGTAAAGACCCCACACCCGGACCAATAGCCACATCAGCGAGGGTTTTAGCCTTTTTATCCCACCAGCGAATACGTGTAGCTATGCGCTCTTTTCCGTCTTTATCTTTAAAGCTGGTACCATCTGGCAGATCAATTTCAACGCCCTTTAACAGGTACTCAATGGCAGTGTAGAGCGAATGTGTTTTATTTGATGCCAATGCATAAGCTTCAGGTAGCAGACAATTTCTGTCATCCAGCCAGGGTTTAGCCAGCTCCAGACTTTCCTGATGCCAGCAAGCATGAACTAGCCGAATATCTCCAAGATCGAGAAATACCGGAAGGGTCTTAAACCACTCAATAACCTCTCTATGCTGTGGTGATCCCAGCGGGAATTCATCCAGAAAAGCCTGATGAGCTTTCTGGTTGCCAGGTTTGCTACGTGACCGAAGGTATTCCCCTTCCTTTGATGGATCTGGAGTGGCATAACAGATCGCATTGAATTCATGATTACCCATCACTGCCAGGGCCGCTTCAGACGCTACCATTGAACGACAGATATCTATTGTCCGCTGCTCCTGAGTACCACGATCGATAAAATCTCCAAGAAATACGGCTTTCCTCTCTGAATGGGTAAATACCCCATCCGTCCTTTTATATCCCATTTTTTGCAACAGGGCTTCAAGCTCTTCGGCCTGTCCATGAATGTCACCGATTATATCGTACATGTTTCTCCCAGAGCGGCTGTTCACTGCTATCAGATAAGTTTTAGCCGGATATACATGTCATTATGATAAATGAAACCCAACACTTCTGATCAGCATTAATTTTATATTCATCAGGATAAGGTAGAGGGCACCTTCTGCATAGCACTCTTCACCCTCAACAATAGCCGGACTGATGGTAAGCAGAAACAGAAGCCGATAAAATCAACCTCCAATAAATAAAAAGAATGGAGGCAAGCCATGATGGAAGGAATTTCATTCAGTTTTCTGCCATTTAACTGGAGTGGCGTATCCGGTGTATCTGATATACTAATGACCCTGCTAACTTTGGTACTACTCTTAAGTCTGCGTCAGGGAGCCCATTCTATTCGTGAAACAGCCCTGAGCAGACATGCCGAACTACTGCGCTGGGCCATGGAAGAGATGGAAAAGGTCAAGCCTGATATCAATACACTTCGATCCATTTACCCTGAACAAAATACACTGGCCAACCAAGGGCAATGGCAACGATCAGCCCAAAAGGTTTCCGTGACTCTCCAGCGTCTCAGTTATATGGCAGAACATAAACTGATTCCTAAAAAGCACTTTCGGGAAATGTGGGGGCCAACTGTTCTGGAATGCTGGTACTTGCTCGAGAACTGGACTACAGACAAAAGAGTGAGCAACGGAGAACCAGCTGAGTTGGTAGAGGGTGCCTATTCTCGCAAAGATTTTGAGTCATACGCCCTCTATTGTAAGCAAGAACTGCCAACTCCTTTAACCAACCGACTGGCGGAAATCTACAAACGCACTAACACAGATAGTTGATAGCCCACTTAACCATGACAGGTTACTATAAGATATGAGACAAATTGAAAGCCGAACTATGTAATGACCAGAGAAAACAAGGAAAAAACAGCTATAAACAGGGTAGTTACAGATACCCACAAGGCTCGCTCGGCAAGGCTCAAGCGTATCTACCAGCAAAAGAAAGCAGAACTGGGTCTTACACAGGAACGTTTGCAAGAACTGGCCGGGTTTAAAAACCAGAGTATTGTTTCCCAATACATGAATGCGAAGGTATCCCTGAATACCGATGCCATTATCCGTTTTTCCCGGGCATTGCAATGTAAACCGGAAGATATCGAACCCGATATTGACTTGTATTACGATGAAGCCGAAAAAGCATCTGCTTACAAAGAGCTGCGCTTCTCTCAGGATGGACAAAAGATAGGACTACCTGTGATTGGCACTGTGTCTGGACAATTAGCGACGAAAACGATTGTGAGCGTCGAGGGCTGCACTCATCAATCAGTCGCTATCGAACTGGATGCACCTACAGAAGCATGGCCAGAATCCCGAGGCTACGCAATTGTGGACCCGGCTGAAACCATTGTTGGTGCTGAAAAAATTGCAGTGATGTTTCGTATGCGCTCCGGTTATCACCTATTTAATCTTGTTAGCCTACACGACGATCACCTTGTTGTTCGCTCTGGAAGCAGTCAGATTGAACTTATAAAAAACCAGCTTAGCTTTCTCGGAAAAGTCCTTAAAATAGTGAAATAAAAGCGTTGAAATAACATTACTTCACAATAAATGCTGGAACGACTTGAACCGATATAAGCATTACTGATATTATTCAATAGAGCATTGCATATTAGTGCTTTGCTTCAGCAGGTAATTAACTATCAATGTAACCCTAATTACTGAGGGTTTATTGGTGTTATTAAAGATGGATGATTTCGCATGCAATTATAAGCAATGCTTATTTTTGGATGCAATACAGACTGAAAAAGATAAAAAGCCCAAGGGGCAAGGAGCTCATTTTGAGCAAAAAAAGTAAGACTGACTCCAACGATAACAAACCAGAAAGCGTGGCTATGCCTGCAACCTTATCCGAGAAGGTTGATCCCTGGATCCCCGGCCATGTGGTCGACCGTATCACCAACAATGGTCGAGCTACCCGTTATCGAAGAATGCAAGACCCAGAAAGTGGCTTCCCGAAAGGGATAAAACTATCCCCCAGAAAAAGAGTATGGAGGCTGTCGTCCATTCTAGCATGGATGGAAGCCCAAGAATTGAAAGCAGCGAATGATGCAGCCTATGGGGAGAGCAAATAATGGATATTGTAGTGACTGGCACCGAATTTCAACACAACGTCCAAAATCTGAGTGTATATTTTTTGATGAACTACCATCCTTTGTGGGTACCTGAAGGCCATGAGACCGGGTTAAACAGTGTTTTTTTTCGATGTGATCTTAACACGTTCGCCAATGAGCCTGACGGGGGCCCTCATATAGAGACGATCTTCATCGAAGGGACAAAAGAGTCCATTAGTCTTGGGGCTAATGTTGTTCTTACGCCTAAATTACTAGACCACGCTTTATGTGATTTATTTGATAATCATTGGACTGAGCACGACGTTGCAAGCTCCCCCGTTATTCTGCGACATGGAGGTGCTAAATGAGAACTGGCATAGCCCACGCAAATCTGGATATGGCAGAAGCGTTTTTGAACCACCTGGCAGGTCGGGAGGCCTGCCACCAGTTCAGAGTCATCCACAAAAATGGCAGCGCCCAAAATATCTGCGGTACCTTTGCTGAAAGCAAAGACCGGTTGATGCGGGCAAACCAACAGTGTGCAGGCATTTTTGTTGTGGTCAATGAGACTGATGGCAAAGGCGGTAAGGATGCCAATGTGGTTGGCGTGAACGCTGTGTTTCTTGATCTTGACGGTGCGCCTCTGGCGCCCGTTAAGAAAGAAGGAGTGTTACCACCACATATGATCACAGGAACCAGCCCTGACAAGTACCATGTTTACTGGAAAGTGGAGAATTTCCCAGTCGATCAATTTAAACCAGTGCAGAAAGCCATTGCCAGACGTTTTGATGGAGATTCTTCAGTCTGTAACCTTAGTCGTGTAATGCGAGTTCCGGGCTTCCTCCACCATAAAGGTGACCCGTTTCTGAGCAGTGTGTTAGAGGCATACGACCACAAGGCTTACACATTGGATAAGGTCATCGAGGGGTTAGGACTTAGCATCAATGAAGTCAACCAATATAAGCCTTCCAGCCAGGTGTTGGTTGATCTCAATGTGTCATTGGGCGACGGCGAAAGAACAGCAGCATTGACCAGCCTTATTGGTTCCTGGATACGGCAGGGATTCGACAACCAGCGGATATTGGCAGGGCTTCGGTTATGGAACAGTCAAAACAGTCCACCTTTATCTGATGAAAAACTGGTAAAGACGCTGAAGAGTATTCGTTCATCGGATGATGAAAAAATAGCGGCAAATGACCCGATTCTGTACGAGTACAATACCCGCTATTCTGTTGTTCGCGTCGGCGGCAAGACAGTGGTATTAGATCGTGGGGCGTCGGGCATTGAGGTCGCTTGCATGAGCTTTGAGGACTTCAACAAAGCCCAAATGAACCGGTTTACCAGAGATGGCAAAAGTGCCTCTCAATATTGGCTGAAACACCCTAAACGAAGTCAATATGAGCAGGTTGTTTTTGCCCCAGGAAAAGCGGCCAACGACGATGTATTCAATCTATGGCAGGGCTTGAGCTGTGAACCCGTTGAAGGTGATTGCAACCTTTACCTGAACCATATACGCGACAATATATGTAACGGTGATGAGCAGATATACGATTACATCCTTGACTGGATGGCTCACCTTGTCCAAAACCCTGAGATACTGATTGGCATAGCCATTGTTCTCAGGGGCAGGCAAGGCACCGGTAAAGGCGTATTTGCCTCTTGGTTTGGCAAGCTGTTTGGCAGACACTACAAGCAGATTACCTCTACTGAGCAAATACTGGGTAGGTTCAACGCTATTCTTGCGGATAGTATCCTGGTATTTCTGGATGAGGTTTACTGGCCCGGTAAAAAAGAGTTGCAAGGCTCTTTGAAAACCCTGATTACCGAAAAGCGCCGGATAGTTGAGTTCAAGAATAAAGATGCGACCCCCATGGATAACTACAACCGGGTGATCATGGCCACCAATAATGACTGGGCAGTGCCTGCTGGCGCAGAAGAGCGACGGTTTCTGGTACTTGATGTCGGTAACCAGCACCAGCAGGACGCCGCTTATTTTGAAGCCATTTCAGAGCAGATGAATAACGGTGGCCTTGAAGCCCTGCACCATCTGCTGGTAACCCGGGATATCTCTTCAAAGAACCTCCGGGATGTCCCTAAAACCGATGCATTGCTCGCCCAGAAAGAGCAAAGTATGGAGCCTGCTGAAAGTTGGTGGTATACCTGCCTCCATGATGGACAGCTTTACCCTCATAATCGGGAATGGCCAGAACATACCGATAAAAAACAGCTCTACGAGGCTTTTAAAAACTCAGCAGGGTCTAAAGCTGAATATACCGCGAATAATGCCTTCTACCGTAAGTTGAAAGAGATGTCACCAAACATCAATACAAACTGCAAAATACGGGAGAAGGGTAAACAGTTCAGGGTCGTCAGACTTTCAGACTTAAAAACCAGCCGTGCTGATTTTGAAGCTTTTCTCAAGCAGCCTGTGAAGTGGGGGGAGTAGGTTCGACCTACTCGCTCATCTATCAACCTATTCAAAGCCTGCCAGGTGATCCGGGTTTCCGTGTTAGGCAGGTTTTTTTTGCTTTGCCCTTGGCTCCGACTGTCGGAGGAAAAAAGTAGTTTTTATCGGTATATTTATTTTTAATATTTTATAGGTAAAAACATGGATACCTGTCCCAGACCATAATTTTCAATACCTCCGGATGTGGCAGGTTTCAAAATCAATCTTGAAAGCCTGTCCCAAAATTCCGGAAATTTTTTTCAGTTTCCATTTCTGGGAAAATCGCAAAAATCCGACTTCCATCTGAACCACAGGGTTTAGGATTCCGAGATAAAAAGGCACCCATCCCCCTTTCATAGGCCCCCTCTTCTTAAACGGCTATGGCAGGAATTAAACTTTCTCCCGGGACTCCTGGTAAAGGGCAGACAGTATTAGTTGGTGGGGTTCGGGGAAAATGACAAAGGTCAGAGATCAAAGCCCATAGAGATCTGCCAGTTGCCGAATAGCTTTTAACCTGTCGGTAACGGTATCGGCCACATGGTATGTTTCCATCAGCATCAGTGCCAGTTTGTCCCGGGTCATATCATGACGTTTCTGAAGCCTTTCCCGCTGCCTGCGTATCCCCTCCTTCACTGCTGGATGCACTAACAGCTTGGCCGCTGTTGAGTGGGGGTTGGTAGTACGATAACCTGCCTTCTTTACAGCCTCAGCCACCGAAGAAGGGTTATTGATATATTCCTCGACAAATGTCCTTTGTCGTGCGTTGAGTGCCATCTGTCATCCATCCCTGAACTAGAAAAACCTCTACTTATATTTTACCAGATTCAATGACATCAGCCCTCAGTACAACAACGAGGCCGGGCCCGAGAGCCCGGGAAAGGTCTGTAATGACCCTGAGGTTAAGCAAAACAAACAGCTTCAACAAGGCTGGACTTTGAGAGCCCAGAAAACCCATCGTTCTATGACTCTGCCACGCGATGGAGTGAAGTTCAACGAGGCTGGGCTTCAAAAGCCCAGAAAACCCCAACGTATTAACACTCTCGCGTATGTCTTTGAGCAGCTTCAACGTGGCTGGACTTCGAGAGCCCAGAAAACCACTCCTTTTTAATGCGTTTTGCCGGTACTGGCATGCTTCAATGAGGCTGGACTTCGAGAGTCCAGAAAACCTTGATCTTATGGCCATCCAGGAACAGGAATCGTTTGCTTCAACGAGGCTCGACTTCGAGAGCCCAGAAAACCTGCCACCTTTGAACAGCACAGCTACCAAAGACTCTACAGGCTATTTTCGCTAACCTAAAGAAATAAACATCCAAGCCCCATACAGGCATAGGCCAAACAAAATAAATCCATTGTTAAAGGACAAGTTACCCGATCGCTAACCCACCGTGGTTTATTTGAGCACACAGGGTTAGCGCAAATGCCCCATCACTGAAGGTTTAAATACACTAAACCCTTTATCACCAAGCGGCATCCGACGACTACTGTATAACTCATATAGACCAGCCACTGGCACATCGGCGCCTCTCATCTCTTTGCCCATATGACTGTTCAGTGTTTTCACCGCAATCAAACTAATGGGCTCAAACCACAGGGACCAATGGAAAAACTGCTTTCTTCCATATCCAGTAAAGGCAGAAGTTCTCAGTTTTCTGCCTGTTGCCATACACGGAAACAGGGGTAACGCTTCAAAGGCCAACCAAACTGCCAGCATAACCCCTTTTGCTTTGGATTTGCTGGGCGCCTCCTGCTGATAAGCGTGGGTTCTTTCACCTGCAGGGTTCCACCCCATTGAGTGTACTTTATCCCGGTATGCCCAAGGTTCGAAGAGAGCCTCATTCATTTTTTCTGCGATACTTTCTTCCTGCCCTAAGGTTTGAACTAACTCACGGACCATTAGAAGAAAGCGCTGCTGTCCAGCCGTCATATGAAACGGTGTCGTCTTAATCGCATTCTTTACCGACTGGGTAATCTGGTCACTGCCAAAAGCAGGCATAAATTCAATCAGATCATCGCCATATGGGCTATCTGACGTATCCGACAAACACTCTAAAACCCACCTTTGATACTCTTCAGGAGGCAACTTGATATCGTCACCCAACGTCAGGACTCGAGAGTTCAGGCGATACTCGAGAGCCCTCATCAAAATGGTTACCAGCGGTTCAGACCCATCAGGCATATACAGCTCAGCAGTTCTGAACACCTTATCCCAAGAAAGTTTTGGCAAGCTCTCAGGCATCATTCGCGTTGTCACTCTCAATAAACCACAGGCTGCCATTACCCCCATGGGGGAGCGCCCATCCAGTCCAGGCAACGAAAGTTTGCTCATTCTTCTGCCTCCTTCCAGGAATGCGCCCAGTCTCCTAAACGAACAATGGCTTCAAGATAAGCCAGCGTCCACCAGTCGAATCGATGCACCTGGAACCAGAAGTTATCTATCCAGCCGCTACTGATATTTTGTAAATTATGCTGTGAGCTAATCAAGAACGATTCCTCAAACAGATCCAGCGGATAGCTGTCATCAAAATCATCTTGAATAACAGGAGGCAGTGGTCGACATCGCCCATGGTGGGTCCCAACCAAATACTCCACTAACCCTCTGTCTACTAGCGCAATATGCTGATTGCGTTGCAGAACGGCCACCGATAGTATTTCATGGCGGAATCCTTTTGGCAGAGCTGATCGCTCATGGGCTTTTTGCAAAGCCTCTCGGTCACTGGGGTTGGTGCCTGATTTTGCCAGCACTTCACCTTGCGCTGCAGCTAAGCTATCGCCGCCATGCAAAAGCGTTTGGAACCTGCGGTCAGCCTTACCAATATCATGATACTTACCCGCCTGTGCTACAGTCTCCGCAAGCCGATCCGGAAGACCACACTTCTCAGCCAGTCGCTGTATTTCACGTTCAACACCGAGCAGGTGATCCTCAAGGGCAATGGGTCGGGTATGGGAAGTCTTATCCCAAGTATCCGAAACCAGCAGTTCTCTACCTAATGTTAAAATAACACCGTCACCGGATGGATGAAGGTGAATCTGGAAGGGTTGATTGAGGAAATATTTCAAAGGCAAGCTTTCAGCGATGACCGGGTCCACCGTTTGTGATAAATCTTCCAGAATAGCATCAACATCATCCCGCAGTGACTCTGCACCACACTCTCCTTTTATGGCAACACAGAGCTGAGACAGCTGGGTAGATAGCTCCTCTGATATTTCTAGCCACTGGCTTAGCACATTCGGCTGTAATCGTAATGACAGCTGTCCTTTCTTCTGTTCTTTGAAACGCTCAAGTTGTATTTGTTCTGCCAGGTCCTTAACTGAAACATGCTTATTTTTTTTCCCTTCTGGTAACCAGCCAAACTCATCAGAACCTCCACGCCCAGAAGGAATGACCAGTGTATCACCTGGTCTTATCTGTTCAGCGGTGACCCAGCGACATCCACCCTCTTCGTATTTTATGACAGAAGATTTCGAGTGATGGAGCTGCGTTGAGT
The DNA here is from genome assembly GCF_032883915.1 of Endozoicomonas sp. 8E. NCBI lineage: Bacteria > Pseudomonadati > Pseudomonadota > Gammaproteobacteria > Oceanospirillales > Endozoicomonadaceae > Endozoicomonas > Endozoicomonas sp. 8E. The sequence goes on from NZ_CP120717.1 coordinate 5,075,079, forward strand.
CTTGTGCAACCTCTTCACAATCAACATCGCCAAAGGATTGATAGGTGTCACCTGTCAACCAACTGCGAGCGGCACCCGCTGGAACAGCTAATGACTCCCTCCCCGTAGGGGGAAGCCATGAAAGTAGTACATCGACGTCTTTCAGGTCATCACCTGCAGACGGAGGTAAATCGGCTCTCCAGATAAGATAAACATCACGACTTGGCTTCTGAACACCCCTTAAGTAAGGCTCAATATCAGGCTCGGGCTCAGGACGGGGCGCAGTTTGCACCCAGAGATCAACCAGGGCAGGCATCAAAACGGGTGCATGGTTTATGGGTGCCGTGGGTGGTGGATTAGCCGGATCACTTTTCAACCCAGCAAGCGCCTCGTTACCCATATTGACAGATGCACTGGCGCCTTTTCCGGAAGCTATTTTTTTTAACCATTTAAAAGTGTCGCCGCTAGCCTGCTGATAAACAGGGTCAAGCCTGCCCTTGGGGTATTTTCTCAGGATAATCATCGCCTCGGTATCTATCAGCTTGCCCAGGCGATCCAGACGACCAAAACGTTGCTGCAATGCCTCAAGAGAGGCACACTCGGTAACAAGAGCATCGAAGCTAATATCCGCTCCGACTTCCACAGTCTGGGTGGCAATCACATACAATGGTTTCTCACGATGCTTCCGCAATGTATCGCCCGCTTTTAGCTGCCCTCCTATTTTCTCAAGCAAGCGATCTCTGTCGTAGGGACGAATACGCCCAGTCAACAGAACTACATCCTTTGTTTTATTAAGTTCTTCAAAAATCGCTCTGGCACTGTCCACACGATTAACAATAACTCCGATGATTTTATGTCGCTTTTTTTTCGCCAACAGTTTTGCCTGTTGTATTGCAACACGATTAAAATCTTCATAATCGGCAGAAATCAAACGAGCCACTTTGTTATTTGTCAGACGTTCAGATAAAACCGGATGGGAGAAATCTTCATCATCCAGCAGAAACTCAGCCTGAGTTCCTAATGTGGCGGACATGACGGTAAAATTGAAAGGCACCCGGATAGTTTTTTGCTGTTTTCGGAGTTTTGGGATAATTTCCAGTGTATCGACAAATGGCTGAATCAGGTGCGCCTCATCAATTATGAATGTGCTGTCGTTGGCCACCAGTCCGGCATGTATTGGCCACTGCCAAGGTGAAACTCCATAGCCCCTGAACAATAACCGGGAACCAACCTGATCGAGAGTCGTCAAACAAATTACTGGCTGGCAGGGTGATTCTACCCATCTGTTGTCGATAAACATCCCTCCCCTCATAACAGCAGTCATCAGAGGAGACTCACCACCATATTTCAAAAGTTTATCTGCCACACTTTTAACTGCCGGTTTTGACCGCTGTTCAATCAAGACTCTCACCAGCTGTTCCGCATGGGTATGAGCATCGTCGACCACCAGCCTTCTATCTACTACAAAGAAGATCCTTCTGCCTACAGTTCTACGTTCAGGAGGCAGTAGAGCCTGCTCTGCCAAGACAAATACAGCCAAATCAAGCGTTGATGTTTTTCCAGATGCTGTGGGCAGATTTATGCTTGCTGGAAGACCATTCTCCAACCAGTGCTGCAACAGCCTTATTTGCCACGGGAAGGGGCTTTTTTCCTGACCATGTACCGCTTGATAAAACTGTGTAAACCGCTCTTTTATATCCATAACCGCCTCCCTATTACCTTGGCAAACCTTCAGGGGCAAAAAGACCGAGTCCGAAGAAACGCTTAGCTCCCAACACTATTGGCCCGTATACAGGACGGTCAAACTCCAGCGAGATATGGAAGAAGGGTCTGAAAGGCTCTCCTTTTTTTCTAGTTACTTTAAATGCTTCGCTGGAAGGCACTCCGCTCAGGCAGCTTTGCTTTGAAATATGAATATTTACCGGATCAGGGAGCCCCATATTTCTACATGCCTGACACAGGATATCTGTCTTGGTATTCCCAGCTGACTTTCTTGGGTGTCGGTCAAATACGACAGGGGTTACGGACTCCCAATATTTCGATGCTTGCGCCCACCTTGATGGCTGTAGTGTTTTTCTAGGATCATTCGCCCCCGAACCAATATCAAAACATTGACCGTTAAAATTAAGTTTCTTCAGCTTGAATAAAGTTTCCAGAATTTTTTGTCTGTCACAGAAATCAATATCTTTGGGTAAAGCCACTGCGAAACCGGGAATCTGACCATTGGCATGTTCATGTAATCCCACAAAAGGTAGAGGTAGAAAAGCAAGATGCTGACCTTTTCCATGGCCATGAAGGATATCTGGTGCCCTGTCTCCAGCGAGTGACAATAATGCTTTCCTGATACTGCTGGATAAAATCAATGTGGACTCAACGCTCTGTGCTGATTTTCCATGCAAGGTAAAAACATAAAAATCTCTGGCATCCCAATAAGGGTTAGCTAATGGTTCAGGTTCAACTGCAACACATTTATTTACTGACTTGTAGAATTGGCCATTAGCTGGCCTTGCTCTTGGGTCCAGCCCTAATTCGAAAATATCCTCCTGCTCCTGAAAGCGACCCTTGGTAGGAACCCTTAAGAAAATATTTCCGACCATTGAGGGAATATAATTTGGCTCCGGCTCATCAGTTGAAATCCAGGAGCATACAGCTGATTTAGAAGTTCCAAGATAGGACAAATGCTCTACCAGATAATTCAATGCATCATAAATGGCTTTGTCTGGCTTTGCGCCCCAAATAAATTGAATTAGTGGCACCTCAGGAATGGCACAGGGAAACGTTCGAGGCTGTTTAAGTCGATGTTCTTTCAAAGTTGACTGATCATTTACTGGCACAAAAGCCGTTGAAACGGACCGAAATTGTGCTTCCGAGCAAACAATAGAGGGAGGCTTTTGTTCTTCTAACCAGCATAAGGCCTTTTTCGTTTCTTCCTTACCGCCAAGATGAAAATGCGTGGCCTGTAAAGCCGAATATAAACGCCCCGGGTGCGGAGGCCATTCAGCCTTATCCCGATCGCTATAATCGCCTGCGTAATATCGACCAGCTAATAGTTCTACGGCAATATTTAACATCTCAACCCCCCTCTACATCAGAGAGAGCTCGGCTTTTAGAGATCAGCTTTTCCAATTTATCCGATGCTTTCAACTCTACCGGCGCAGCATTCCAACGGACACCTGCTTTCTTCAATTTTTTAACTGCGTAATTCAATGCATCCAGTGTATCTTTTGAATCAAGCGGCAGGGACTCTTTTTCTTTTGCTGTCTTACCAATGATAGTAACCACAGGCTCATCCGATGGGATGAGTAAACATCTTGAACGAAGGTCATAACCCTGATCATATTGCAATGCCAGACCATGTAACCCTAAAAGGGCCAGCACCATTCTACAAATGTGATCTCGCTCTTCGGAAAGCTCACCCGTATCAAGATCCGGGAAACGCATCTTCCGAATCTGGGTCAGGGAAAGGACCGCTGTTTGTTCAATCTGTTCACAGGTAACACCACCCAGCTCAGAAACCGTAGGTGGAATATTACCATGGCCTATGGCCGATGGTTTTCCATCACCTGTATTTGACCGACTTGAAATTGGTACTGGCTTTTGATTTTTCTTCTCCGCCTCTTCTTCATCAAGAGTCCAGAGGCTTTCTGTATCCTCCGCTTTATAAATAGTGGCTGCATCTTTATTGATAGCAACGGGATCGATTCGCCCTCCAACCCTTTTCCCCCCAATAACACCGATTGCGTTAATTTCAGATGTCAGGCATCGCTGCAACCTTACTCCCAATCCGTTGTTCCGGTTATGTGAATCCCAGCCTCCTAATAACAACGTAACAGGATGTTGCTCAAAAAGAGCAGTAGCATTTACAAAGTCACTGGAAGTTATTAATTGACCTAACTCTGTTTGTCTAAAAGGCACATCGTTTAAGAGACTATCACGAACTATCGCATCATAAAGCCGATGCGGTAATTCAAGAACACTAATATTTTTATTAATGGATTCAAAAGTAATCTGAATATCTGGTAATCCCAAACTCCCTGACTTCATTTTCTGTAAGATTGCATCTTCTATCCTGTTGGCCTGCGAAGCTACTGAATCGAGAAGAGTACACTGCAATTCTTTTCCATTTGATATTCTTTTCTCTGACGCATATTCACTCTTCTTGTCATCAGAGCGATGCTTATAAGTAGGTGGAAAAACTTTATCCTCAGCACCACCCGCAGGCTCAAGGAACAGCTTCATTCTCACAGCTGATGCCTTATTCATCAATGCTGCATCGATAGAATCGAAAAGTTTGTTTTTGGACATCATGTCCTCCTTTTAATAATGTTCTGTTTATTTTGATTAACATATTAAATCCACATATCAAAATATTAGTCATAATATCTGGCCATTGTTAATATGAATTCGAAACATAAAAAATATTTTTTTATTTCTTTTAAGAATATAAGTAAGCGAAAAAGCGACGATAAAACAGCGTTGAGGCGAACTAAAAAATCCATTCTGAAACACACATTAATCTGAGCAATAGGGCTGGCGCTATTGAGTGTTGCGAAATGCTATTGCAATGGCTTCACCATACCAATTTTGAAAATAAAGATAAGATCCAGATTTCCGAGAACTATGAATACCTCAAAATAACAGGCTCACGGCCCAATGAACTTTACAAAACTGCAAACTCTCAAGCTCAAGAAACACCCAAAGCTCAATGAAAAGTGGTTACAGGATGTCATCTACAACTTCCCAGAGATTCTGGGAATTGGTGATGTATTCGTTAGAGACAGAGAAAGAGTTCAGCCGTGCGCAGGGAGGCTTGACTTACTGCTCGAAGATAACAACGGCAATGGCCGTTATGAAGTAGAAGTCCAGTTGGGTGCTACCGACCCATCCCATATGATTCGTACTATGGAATACTGGGATATCGAAAGAAAAAGGCATCCCCAATATGATCACACCGCAATTCTTATTGCTGAAGATATTACCAGTCGATTTTTAAATGTCATCAGCCTGTTAAACGGCGCGATACCAATCATGGCCCTTCAAGTCTCAGCAATAGAAACCTCTGAAGGTGTTGGATTGTTGTTTACTAAAGTACTGGATACGACCGCATATTACGGCGTAGCCAGTGAAGATGAAAACATAGGTGACTCCGCTAACCGACAATACTGGGAAAATGAAAAAGCCAACCCTGAAACAACTGCTATTGCAGATGATGTATTAAGAATTGCCCAGACCATCAACCCAGATATTACGATGAACTATACAAGGAGGTACATCAGCTTCAACTTGAATGGCTATTCCAAAATTTTTGCTACCTGCACCCCTCTGCAGAACAATATGACCCTGAGTATCAGACTTTCACGAACCAGTGAAGTGGATCAGCTTTTGGCAAACTCAAACCTGGACCTTCTGGAATACGATAAAAGGAAAGGCTACCGACTCAAAGTCACCAAAAAGTCTCTGGAAGCAAATCGTCTGATGATAACAGACTTACTGAGGGATGCTTTTGAATTCAAAAGCTGATCTTAGCAACGGATGACAGGAAGAAATTTAAAGGCAGTTTTAACTGTATGTCTTAGGAAATCCCAGATAAAGCAAAATAGAAACCCACACCCATACCTACACCCAGCGGCAAAAACCAGGGAAGAAAAAATAGCTACAAGGAGATAAGTACTTGAAAAATATGGCGCTCCCTGGAGGATTCGAACCTCCGACCTGCCCCTTAGGAGGGGGCCGCGCTATCCAGCTGTGCCAAGGGAGCATAGAAAAGCCAGCGGGTGGATCGTTCCGGCTGGCTCACTCTCATTTTAACGAATCGATGAAATTTTTCCAAGAATTAAAGTCGTTCTGCGCACTGTCTTTAGATAAATCCCTGTCGGCGAAATCAGTCAGTTGCTTTTGTCATTCAGATGAACCCGGTCACTCAGAACTGATTCAAGTTTTCTCTCGAAAGCGAGCAGTTTATCTGCCACTCTGGCACTGTCAACTCTCAGCTCACCTGCAAGGTAAGCTTTTCTCAGAGCCAGTAACCGTGCCTCATTACGACAACTGGGTAAACTGCTGCGAGTCTCGGTTTCGTTCTTTCGGCTATCGTCCATGATTCCTCCTGATTACTAAGCGTCTGATAGTCTCACAAGATATTTTCAGCTTCCAGTGCCAAAACATGGCTTTTTTACCATTCAGGTTTCATGCCAGATTCATTTACTTATGCATCGTCAGATACTTACCAGAATCAAGCCGGAAACAATGAATCCGGTGCCCCACCATTTTTGTGACGACCCCCTCTCTCCAAGCAGAAAAACACCCATCAAAACACCTACAGGAATGCTGGTTTGTCGCAAAGCCACAATCAGGCTGACATTATCAGCAAATGCCATGGCGGCCAGTACGATGCTGTAAGTAGAGAACATCGCCACTCCTGTAAAAAACAGAGCCCCCCGATGAGATGCAAACAACTGTGCGATTTCCCTTCGCTGCTTCTGAAAAGGAAATGTGAGAAGCACCAGCCAGAGGCTGGTTGTGACGGCCTGAAGAATCAAATAGAGCAGAGCACTTTTGAAGGCCACCCCTTCAACGGGCCACAGCGCTCTCATCAACATAAGAGCCTGACTGTCAACCACAGAATATCCCGTAATACCCACAGCAGCGATTACTGCAAAGGCCGTTGCAGAATTCAGGTAGTGAGACCACCTTATATCACTCCAGTGCCGCAGTGGCAGGATGATACAGCCTGAAACAATCAGACTGAATGCCAGCCATTTATCCGATGAGAGCTCCGCTCCCCAACCTAATAAACCGATAACCGGTGGAACCAGAAGAACAGGTAGGGCACGCGAGACCGGATACATCAACGACATATCACCAAAACGGTATGATTGACCCAAACCCAGGTAGTAGATGGCCTGAAACAGACCACTCAGAATCAACAAATGCCAAATTTCCCGGGAAATTTCTCCCAACCAGTCGATATAGAAAAGCAACAGAGGTATAAAAGCCAGCATCCCCAGTATTACGGAGAGGGTAAAGCTGGCTCCTGAAGGCCTGACTCTTTTGCCAAGACAGTTCCAGCCGGCATGCATGAAAGATGAAACGAATACGAGAATAATTGCCAGGTTGTCCAAACGTATACTCCTTAGCTGGCATGGTCAGAAAGTATCCTTAACGGACACCGTAAAATAGATACAGGCTCATGGTTTTGGCAGAATCAGAGAAGGATTGAGAGATTTTTATACATTTTTAAGATTTTTGAATCCGTGAAAGATCAATATCCGTACGAATTATTTCACTCAATCGTGAAATGATTCAAACTATAACTCTACACACACGATGATTTGGGCTAGTTTCGAACAACAAGGAAAGCGAGGACAGGAACGTGAAACGCTTACTGGCTGCAAACCTGAAAAATACTCTAAAAAATATGGTTAAAGTAATACCCGCCCTGCTACTGGCAGGATATATCTCAACTGCCGGTGCTGCTGTTGTCTCCTATGACGACCCTTGGGAGCGAGCGAACCGTGCAATCTTTTCATTCAATCATACTCTGGACGCCTATACCCTGAGGCCAGTGGCCAGAGGCTATGATGCAGTGACTCCCAAACCCATTCAGCAGCTGGTCACTAACTTCTTCTCAAACCTCGGCGAGATCCGTAATGCTGCCAACGCTTTGTTACAGTTTAAAGGCGGTGAGGCATTGGCTTCAGTTGGACGCTTTGGCATTAACTCCACGGTAGGTATGCTGGGACTGGTTGATGTCGCCACCCCACTGGGCATTGAACAGCAATATGAAGACTTTGGCCTCACGCTTGCCCACTGGGGCACTCCCTCCGGACCTTATGTTGTGCTTCCGTTTCTCGGGCCCAGAACACTCAGATCCGGTATCGGCTTATTGCCGGACTCCATGTTGAACCTTCAGGGACAATTTGAGCCAGAACGGGATCGATGGGTTGCCAGAGGAGTGGACATTGTCAACACCCGTTCCTCCCTGCTCAGCGCTGAAGATTTGATTGTGGGTGATAGCTATACCTTTGTTCGGGATGCCTATCTGCAACGTCGTGAATACCTGATCACAGGTCAGCTGCCAGAAGACGACTTCTGACAGCTAGTACCTCTTCAAATGCCCTGAATCAGGTTACTAACCCACTGATTCGGGGCGTAATTGACCAGTTCTGCCTCGATATAATCGGACGATCAGACCAGAAGAAGCAGAACCTCAGCTCCGGATAGATTTCCTTGCTTTACCTTCCCTCAGCTTGCAGCGAGGCCGGGTTGAGAGTATGTTTCATCACAGACAAATCAATAATGGTTTAACGTCAGATGCACTCTGTTTTCCTTGACGTAGATTTTCCTGACAAAGGTTCGGACAGATCTCTCCAGCAGGCAGGATTATAAATATGACCAGCAGTACCATCCTGGTCATTGATGATGACACAATTGTCAGAGAAAGCATCGTAGCCTATCTCGAAGACAGCGGATTCAATATTCTTCAGGCAGAAAATGGTGAGCAGGGGCTGGCAGTATTCAAAGAGACTTCCCCAGATCTGATTCTCTGTGACCTTCGGATGCCGAAGATGGATGGACTGGCAGTGCTTCGAAACGTCCGGGAGATGTCTCCAGATACCCCCTTTATTGTGGTTTCCGGTGCCGGTGTCATGACCGATGTCGTTCAGGCATTGCGCCTTGGTGCCAGTGATTACATCATCAAGCCTATCGTCGATCTGGAAGTTCTTGAGTACGCCATTAATCGAGCTCTTGAAAATGCCCAGCTGATACTTGAAAACCGCCGCTACCGTGAAAGCCTTGAAGAGGCCATTCACTCACTGGAAAACAACCTGCACCTGCTGCAGGAGGATCAGAAGGCCGGTCGCCAGGTACAGATGAAGATGCTACCTCAGGAGCCCCTGATTTTTGAAAATTTCAAGGTCGACCACCAGATCATCCCGTCTCTCTACCTCAGTGGCGACTTTGTTGACTACTTCGTCCTGAACGAGCACAGTTTTGCCTTTTACCTGGCTGATGTCTCCGGCCATGGTGCTTCTTCAGCCTTTATCACGGTATTACTGAAACACATGTCCATGAACCTGCTTAAGGAATATCAGTCTCATGGGGGACGGGTCAGGGTAAAACCTTCCCATGTGCTGAACTTCCTCAACCGTAGCCTTCTCGAAACCGGTCTGGGTAAACATGTTGCAGTCTTTGGCGGTGTTGTCGACACCCGTGATAAAAAGCTGACTTATGCCTTTGGCGGTCACTACCCTCTGCCCATTCTTTCCACGCCGGAAGAGACCCGCTGTATTGAAGGCCGGGGGTTGCCCGTAGGGCTATTTGAAGACGCCACTTTTGAAGATGTCACCATTGACTTGCCCGAGCAATTTACCTTGACTATCCTGTCCGACGGTATTCTGGAGGTACTGCCACAGCAGACACTTCAGGAGAAGGAAGACTACTTGTTGTCTGTTATTAAAGAGGGAGCCGTCACCGTATCAGCACTGACAGAAAAGCTGGGGCTAAAAACCATGAAAGCCGCTCCAGATGACGTTGCCATGCTGATCCTGGCTCGAGACTGAATGACTACTGGAAAGATACTGTTCGCAAAAAGCGATGGCACTTATGTTCTAAAACTGGTGGGAGAAGTGCGGCTAACCCTCTGTGCTTCTCTTGAAAAGATGCTCAGCAAGCCTGATTTCACTTCTGTCATTATTGACCTGACCGACACCGACACCATTGACAGCACCTCTCTGGGCCTTCTGGCCAAATTGTCGATTCAAACTAAAAAAAATCTGGGACTGGTACCAGTTATTATTTCTACCAAAGATGACATCACCCGAATTCTACTGAGTATGGGGTTTGACAGGGTGTTTGTAATTGTCAGGGAGCTGGAAGGCTATGAAAAACTGAACCTGAATCTGAACATGCATGACATTGCGTGCGATGGAAATCTGGAGCAGTCCACTCAGGCCAGGAAAGTCCTGGACGCCCATAAGGTATTGATGGGTCTGAACGAAGAAAACCGGGAAACTTTCAGTGGACTGGTGAAGCAGCTTGAGCAGATTCAAGCCAATGACCCTGATGAAGACAAAAATCCAGATGAAGATAAAAATCTAGATGATGAAGATGAACAGGAAGATAAAAACGGGAGCTGAAGACCGACTCTAGAGAGAAGGTTTCAGCTCAACGCCACTGCCACAGGGATTTTTTTGTACTAAATCAGGCTGCGTCCTGCGCCCTTTCCCTCAGACTTTCAACCTGCCTGACCGCTGCAAGCAGCACCTCTGACCCCGCGCCTTTTTTATGAGCATTTTCGCTGATATAGCGACGGAACTTACGGGCTCCGGGCTGCCCCTGGTAAAGACCCAGCATATGACGGGTTATGTGACTCAGGTATGTGCCTTTTGCCAGTTCGGATTCAATGTAAGGCAGCATTTTCTCAACAACCTGATGACGCTCAATCACTGGTTTTCCGGTACCGTATAGACGATTATCGACTTCAGCCATCAGATAGGGATTATGGTAAGCCTCCCGGCCCAACATAACACCATCCACATGCTCCATATGCTGTTCAATCTCGGCAAAGGTTCCTATGCCGCCATTGATGGTAATTTCCAGTTGCGGGAAATCTTTTTTCAGCTGATAAACCAACTCAGGCTTAAGAGGAGGAATATCACGATTTTCCTTGGGAGACAGACCTTCAAGAATTGCGATACGCGCGTGCACAATGAATGTTTCGCAACCGGCTTCAGCCACTTTTCCGACAAAATCCACCAGCTCCTCATAGGAATCACGACCGTTTATGCCAACCCTGTGCTTCACTGTTACCGGAATATCCACCGCCTGTTTCATGGCTTTGACCCCTTCTGCAACGGTCTCGGGTTCTGCCATGAGGCAGGCGCCAATGCGACCATTCTGAACCCTGTCACTGGGACAGCCTACGTTCAGGTTGATCTCCTGGTATCCGGACTGTTCTGCATACTGGGCTGACCGGGCAAGATGTTGAGGGTCATGACCACCCACCTGAAGGGCCAGTGGATACTCTTCAGGATTGTGTCTGAGAAAACGGTCTTTATCGCCAAATACCAGGGCCCCGGTGGTCACCATTTCGGTATAAAGCAGGGAGTGCTCCGACAGCAGACGGTGAAAGTAACGGCAATGTCTGTCCGTTAATGCCATCATGGGGGCAACGGAAAACTTACGGTCCAGGGGTTTGGGCTGAGTCACTGGCATAATGGTTTTCAAAATTAGAGAACGGGTAATGATATACCAGAAAGCCCTTTTCGGCAGTAAGGATCACTCATTCTCGACTGTGGTATGGCGTCACCCGGATAAGTAATTTGCCCCGCTCATTCTGCTCATTCCAAAGCAACCCTATTTTCAGCTGAATTTGTCAGCCTTAACCGCGGGAGCCTGCATCCAGATGATGCCGTCAAAAAAATACCAAACGTCAAAAGAGTGACAGTCAGAAAGAAATCCGATACCTTAGTCTGTAACAGCTGAAGAACATTGGGAGTATGTTTCAGGGCTGCAAATCTGAAAGGCTTTAAGGCTTAACAGTAATAATTTCAGATCGGAGAAAATAGAAATACTGCGTTCATCGACAACTGATTAAACAATTTACCGCTTTAAATCTTTCCCGTTTTAAAGTCTTAAAAACAGCATCGTAAAGGAAGACGATCATGTATAATCCAGGACTCGACAGCAAACGGTTATTTGAGGATGCTACCCACCCTGGTGGCGAAATAGACGACATCCGTTATCCGGAATACCTTATCTCCCTCCAATCAGACAGCAATCAGGAGCCTCTGGCCTGTGATGGGTACACCTCCGAGCCCCTCTACCAGACAGATAAGTACCTGCCGCAGGTTTGACAACGGCAAATATTCTGGAAAACGAGGCAGTATCGTTTTCCAGAGATGCACGAAAAAATCAACCTCCTACTCCTCCTCTCTTCCAATACGGCAAAACCGGTCTGGACAACAAACTGAAAGCTTTAGGTTATACCGGCAACTAAATTGTCGATACATATACTGAGAAAATCGCCAAACACCGGGCTCAGGCCTTTAATATCGGGTAGCTGAAAGATTGAAATTGCCAGGGTAGGCAGGATGCACATTTTAAGCAGCGTTTATCATGGATTGTCCGGATTTGCCCGAACCGTCAAGGATAATGTGGTTTCCCGCTTCCGGGGAAAAAAGACCGAAGTAGTCAAACATCCCGTTCGTAAAATGACCGGAAAAAAAGCCAGTAGCTCTGATTCCCGGCATCGCCCTGTTACCAGTAAAGGCTTCCTTCTGGCCAAAAAGCTTTCCGATCAGTCACTGCCTGCCCACAAGGTCTCCGGTGTTGAACTCCCTCCCCGATTTCCATACGTAGAAACACCGAATGAAAACCAAACTTTTTCTGAACCGTCGTCACGAGCCAGAAGAATCCTGACAGCGCTTATGCCGGGCAATAACGCAGTGCCAGAAGACTCAAACATATCTTTCAAGCAAGCCAAAAGGTGGCAAATCCGAAGGCTGCGTAAGGGCCTGCAAACCATTAAAAGAGAAACCGGGCTGAATGTCTCAATCCGCAACTTTGATCATCAGGCAGCCAAACTCACAGATTTTCTAACGGGTAACGGAGCCACTCCGGGTTATCAAGACATAAAATTCTTCTGCGACACTGTCACAAACGTCATGGAAAAAGCAGACTCACTGCCTCGTCTGGTCAAACTGGCGGTGACTGAATACATGTTTGTACTGTCAGATCTGGGACAGGCCGCTCAGCTCAAGGCACTGGAAAAGAGGCAGCAACTGGCTAAGCGATTCTTACCGGGCCAGGATGGCTTCAAAGCTCACTGTCTGCGGCGAAACATAGATCCGGACTCGGCCCTGAACCTGCACGACCTCAAACAGTTTCAGGAAAAACTGATGGGTTGGCATGAACCGCGGGGACAATGGCATCAGGGGCTGGTTGAAAGTCTGGAACTCAGTAGCATGGAAGCATTGACCGAGAGACTGAAAGCGGAGCTGGAGATCTTTATCGATAAGATCGAGGGCGATGCTCCCGAACCCGGAAAAGCAGCAACGATATACAACAATGAGCAGATACAGGCAGAAGTCAGCAGACTGTACGCCCAACACGGTGTCGGGGATTTACCCGACCGACAACCAAACCCTATGGTGACATCTGCAGCTGAGCAACATCCTGTTTTGCAAAGTGCGACCCAATATCAGGTTCAACCTTCCGGAAACCTTCAAAACCATTCTGTGACGCCACTTGAAAAGGCCCGGTTACATCATTGGGTATTTGAGCAGCAATTAGCCGATGTGAGAGCCAGCCATGAATTCGATGCACCGGAGCAGGTGTTCAATATCCCCACCTACCCTCTGCCTACACTGGTATTGAGAAACAGCAGGGGAGTACGAATAGACTCAGACTTCATGAAAAATCCAGAGCTTGATGAACCGGCCTTTACAATGCATGTCGTTCATTGTGATAAGGAGGATGTCAGGCAAATCGATCAGGCTCTTCTGAATACACCGGGATTTGAAAGCAAAGAAATTCTGGATCGGTTCAAGGATACGATGCAAAGCTTCACACATCAGTGTTATCAATATGCCATTGGTACCTCACTACCCAGTAAAGTCTTCTCGGAAAATGACACTCATCTCATCCATGACTCCCGTCAGCGCATCAACAGTGCCATGGAAACTCTGCTGGCAAACCCTGAGGCCGACACGACAACTGCCTTCCACTACCTGAGGATGCAGGAAGCGGTGCTGGAAAACTTCCTGAAAATGAACGGCATGAGCTGACTCTGGTAAATCTTCATGGCGAAAAGCAGATTGTCGTGATATAAGACGCGTTTCAGCCGCCTGAGCCAGTACCCACTATAGCGACTTGAAACAGTATGTCTTCACAAACCAAAGCCTGCCTTTATGCTCTGGCCACTGCCCTGATGTGGTCCACCGTTGCTACCGCCTTCAAGCTTACTCTCAACCATCTTGATCCATGGCAAATGGTATTCTGGTCGGTGTTAACTTCAACCCTGCTTCTGGGTGCTTTTGTCATTGCCCAAGGCAAGTGGCTGCAACTGATCCAACAGGGCAGAGAGCACTTTGGACTTTACATCCTGTTAGGTTTTCTTAACCCTTTCCTCTACCACATCGTCCTGTTTGGTGGTTATGACCTGTTACCCGCCCAGCAGGCTCAGGCACTGAATTACAGCTGGCCTCTGGCGCTCACATTGCTGGCTGTGCCACTGCTGGGTAACAAGCTCAGTTTCAAGGATGGCATCTGTTGTCTCATAGCCTACCTTGGAGTCGTAATCATCAGTACCCGGGGGGAGCTGCAAAATCTCAACTTTGGTAACCCACAGGGCGTAATTCTGATGCTTTCCAGCACCCTGGTCTGGGCCTTGTACTGGATTTTAAACGCCAGAAATAAGGGTGACTCACAGGTTGGCTTGCTGCTGTGCTTTCTGTTCGGATTACCCTGGATCACCATAGCCGTATTCTGGAAGTCCAGTGTCTGGCCTATTCCTGTGGAAGGTCTCAGTGGGGCTCTGTATATAGGACTGGTCGAGATGGGATTTGCCTATATTATCTGGCTCAAAGCCCTCAAACTGGCAGAAAACACCTCTGTCATCAGCAACATCAGCTATCTAAGCCCTTTTCTTTCACTGATATTTATCGCCAATATTCTGAACGAGAGCATTCATCTGTCTACTTATGTGGGACTGGTACTGATTGTTGCAGCCGTCGTATTTCAACGAAGAAAAGCAGCGTCTGAAAAGCCTTCAGAGGCTCCGGTAATGAGCAACCATTGATGGCAAGAAACAGTTATTTTCAATTCAAACAGTTCAGGATAGAACAGGGCCAGACTGCCATGAAGATTACCACCGACGCCTGTATTCTTGGCGCCAGAGCAGAGGTGGAAAACAGTCAATCCATTCTTGATATTGGTGCCGGAACCGGCCTGCTCAGCTTAATGGCAGCCCAAAGATCGACAGCCTGCATTGATGCGGTTGAACTGGATGATCAGGCGGCTATTCAGTCCCGGGAAAATTTCTCAGCCAGTCCATGGAAGAGTCGTCTGCAGTTACATCACTGCTCCATTCAAACGTTTATGCCTGAAAAACGCTATGACTGTATACTCAGCAACCCCCCCTTCTTTGAGAATGCCTTTAAAGCCCCCTGCGACAGGCGATCACTGGCACGTCACACAGACAGTTTGAGTTTTCTGGAGCTGGCTGAAAATATTGACAGACTGATGTCTGAGGAAGGCAAAGCCTGGATTCTGTTGCCGGTTGAATCCAGCCCAGTGTTTTTGGAAGCGCTCCACCAAGCCACAAACTTGAAGCTGGAGCGAACCCTGGCTATTCGCTCTTCTGACACTCATAAAAATCATCGTCACCTGCTGGTTCTGGGGCATTCCGGATCAAGACATAAGCTTGAGCAGATCACGATATACAGCGAACACCCAGCGTACACAACTGAGACTATAGACCTTCTCAGGTCGTATTATTTAAAGCTTTAACTGCTTACTCCCTGTCTAGCAGCCTGTCGGACTTAAGCGTCCGTAGCGAGGATTGCAAGAAATTGAGGATAAAAATCTCTGTTTCTGAGGAGAATAGCGAGCTATTTGACGAAGAAACAGGGATTTTTAGACCAATTTATTGCAACCGCACGACTGCATGGATGCAGGAGCTAGAGCAACGCAGGAGCAGTTGCCGTGTAGGACAGTCTTAAGTCCGACAGGCTGCTAGTCTGCAACAATATACAAACACTAGAGAGAAGGGCTTCGTCCCTCCGGAGTTTTGAAATGGCTGAAATATTGAATCACGAAGGAAAACCAGCTTTCGTTGTCATGCCTTACGATGAATACTTGGCGATGTTAAAAAAGATGCAAGATGCCGAAGACTCTGAAGCCTTCAGAAAGGCGAAAGCAGACCTCCTCAACGGAGAGGATGAGATTTTGCCTAATAAGGTCACAAACAGGCTTATGAACGGTGATAACCCCGTTACCGCCTGGAGGGAGTACAGAGAGTTCAGCCAAAAAGGGCTACATGAAAAGTCAGGCGTATCGACTTCCATGATCAGTCAGATCGAGAGTGGACAAAAAACCGGGTCTATAAAGACTATAAGGAAGCTATCAGAGGCTTTAAATATCGATGTAGACGACATTGTCGCTTATCAGAAAATGGATAAGGAATCCTGAAAAAACGGCACCCATAGGTCAGGTGCCGTTTTTTTTGTTTATTCTTTGAACAGGGCTAGAAAGTATTTCTATTGTTTTGGGAACCTTTTTCAGAGCCCTGGGATGGATCCTCTGATTCACTCGTATCTGGCTCTCCAAAGGCTTCCCATTCATTACCAAAGCCTTGTGGCGGTGGCAATGGACTGGATACAGGTGATGTGGTATCAGTGGGCCAGGGAGCCAATTTAAACACCTCTGAAGGAGCCTGTTGTTCTTGTAAATCCGAAAGAAATGGGTCAGTAGATGGTATTGAAGCGCCTCCCGTAAAACGGTTATTCACTGCCGGTTGAACAAGGGGAGGAGTCTGACCAAAAGGGGGAATAGGCAAGTACTCCAGGTGCTCAGCCGTACCTTTTTCTGTTCTGGTCACTGATTCTTCCAGTTGCTTAAAGCTATTGACACCGTATCTGGCCTGGGCTTCTTTCGTCAACACATCCAGGTTATAGCCCGGGTGTTCACCCAGTCCCAACTCTTCACCATATGTGGAGAGGAAGTCGACCACCCGGCTTGTGCTGTCAGCATCCTGGGTTGCAAACCTTCTCAGTTTTGACAAAGTTTCCTGGAAACTTCTCAGGTGGTGATATTCCCACATTCTTTCTGAATCAAAACTGCCAACACCATTTTCCTTATCGATATCAACCCTGATTTTATCAATCTCAGACTGAACGTCACTGGCAAACAGAGACCAGTCATTGTGCATGAGTCGAACCGCTTCCAATACCAGACGGTCTTTATAGACGGGCTCACCCTGCGGCCAGTTTTCTTTGGCTGCACACATATAATAATCCAAACCTGGCAAACGCTTGGAGTGCCCCGCTTCTGCTGTGGCAAATTGAAGCTTGTCAGTACCCCAGATCATCTGTCTGTTACGCTGGGCTCTGACCAGGGTATTGTGTTCTGAATGCTCATCAGGATTATCAACAAAGGCAATAATGTCTTTGTAAACTCTGTTTCTGTACTTGTCACTGATCTCTCTGATACGGGAATCAATATCCAGACGATCCTGAGTCACACTGGCGATATTATCGGTGACACCCTGAACAAGATTGAAGGCATTACTTTTCTGCAAGCCCAGAGTTTTCACGTGAACCCTGATGGCATCGCGAAGAGCAGCCTCAGTATTAAACTGGCCTCCCAGCTCCTTATACTTAAGTTCTGTAGCCCAGTGTCTGAGGTCAGCCAGAAAGTATTGCGAGTCCTTCATGTTTTGTTCCAGTCGAACTACTTCTCTGCGTTCTTCCGGAGTCACAGGACGTTTCTGCATTTTGGCATCAAACGCTACTCTTGCTTTGGCATAAGCTTCAAGATCGGTTTCAAACTGTTTATTAGCTTCTTTCAGTGCGCTTGATTTAACCTTAACCAGGTAATCAACAGTGGTTTTGCTACCATCAGGGCCAACATCTCGAGACCTCACCTCAAAGCCAGCTTGCTTCTTGAGAAATTCTGACTGATCAGGGCTTAGAGGAATACCTTCTTTACTTTTTGCCTTGATACGGTTCCCCATCAAGGCTTCCTCAGCCCTGATCTGGACAACCCTTCTGGCAGTGATACGAACCCTGGGGATACGGTCTGAGATACCGTGGGCAAGACGTTTGGCATGAAAGGCCGCTATTTTCATTCCCTGGACGAAGCGGCCCCAGTTTCTAACCAGCACTTTTTTAGGGTGCAATGCCTTGACTTGCTGTGACACTTCACTCTTGAAATGAGCAAGCCGGGGTACCAGGGACTCTATGCGTGTTCTTAAACTCATCCTGACCTCTCCATGGTCAAACGCGGTCATAACTTTTCGTTAGTATAGGAAAAAATTAGAATGAATAACGCCGATATTAGTAGAAGTCAGAATAACAACATTATAAATTCAGAATCACCGCGGAAGAGAGGCGGGTGCCGTAGATTCGGCATCCGCAAAACAGAACAACTAAATGTATGCTCGATTGAGTCTTGCTTCAGCCCTCTTCTGGAGCCAGGTGCATACTAACACCACTCCCCAGTAAATCAGCGCCACACTGAGGTAACTTTCGAAAAAGCGGAAGCTGCTGGCGGCTTCCATCTGGGCACGGGCCATGATCTCAACAACCCCCAGGGTAAAGGCAAGTGATGTGCTCTTGAGCAGATCGATCCCATTGTTCATCAATCCGGGAAAAGCCACTCTTGCCGCCTGAGGAATAACAATTCTTCTCATGCCCTCAGCCCGGGTCATACCGACACTCAAAGCAGCTTCCATCTGCCCCGCATGGACACTAATAATCGCTGCCCTCATGCTTTCTGACATATAGGCGGCAAAATGCAGACCCAGACCGATGATCACAGCCACTATGGCAGGCATACCTGCAAGAGCAGGTACCAACTGTGGCAGGCCATAGTAGAACAGGAAGAGCTGGACCAGCAGCGGCGATCCCCTGAAGAAAGAGATATACAGATCAGCCAAATGATGAAGATAAAAGGGCCGGGCAATTTTTACCAGAGCCAGAACAAGACCCAGAGACAGGGATAACACCAGACCACCCAGTGTCATATACAATGTCGTATCCAGATTCATAGCAACTGTCGGAAGCATTCCGACAGTGTATTCAAAATCCATCATTCAAATGCCTGTAGCTGACTTCGGAACAAACGAGGCAGTATTCCAGAGAACAGTAATGGATGAAAGGTTTATCCTGCAGGTTTAGCAGTAATGTCTCCACCGAACCATTTAGCGGAAATAGAGGCCAGAGTTCCGTCTTCAGCCATGGCAGCCAGAGCAGAGTTCACCTGATCTCTCAGAGCCAAACCCTCTTCATCATTGACGAAGGGCATAGCATTTTTCAGGACCTCAATCGGCTCACCGGCTAACTTCAGCGGTAAATCAGACTTGTCAATCAGGGCCATTACACTGACACGGTCCATAACAAAAGCATCAGAACGTTTAAGCACTACATCTTGCTCAATGCCGGTATCGTAGGTAACCACATTGATTTTGTTCTCCGGGTCATTCTGACGCAGGATCGCTTCAAAGTTAGAGCCCAGATTCACAGCAACTCTCTTGCCTGCCAGATCATCAACTGACTTAATATCATTGTTGTCTTCGTGGACTGCTATCTGAGCACCGTCGTAAACATAAGGCTCGGAGAAAGCATAACGTTCGGCACGAGCTTCAGTCAGCGTAATCTGGTTGGAAATAGTGTCCAGCTGACCCGCTTCCAGCATGCCAAACAGACCAGAGAATGGCGCCGTAACAAACTCAACATCTTTATTCAGGCGATTAGCGATCTCCTTCCAGAGATCAACTTCAAAGCCTTTCAGTTCACCCTGCTCCATAAAAGTGAACGGGTAATAGGTGCCAGACATTCCGACTTTAACGACAGAAGTCTTAACTTCATCATTGCCTGCCTGCGTCTGAGCAGACTGATCATCAGAGCAGCCAGCCAGCACTAAAGACATAGCCAGAGTGACGGTGGTTATAGCTTTTTTAAATGTAAGACCGAACATGAATGTCTCCCTAAAAACAGCTGTGGGCAATGTGCTCAACCACTCATTTAATCTAATGAAATGAGGTCTTGACGGCTGCTTGCCCATAATCAGGAGCGCAGATTATCAGCGTCACCAGTTATAACTGAAATAACATTTTTAGCAGTTTTTATACAAAAATGTTATATGAATATTTTTGCGATCAGCGTTTGAAAGCCTGATAGATTGAGAAACCTTTTTTTACGACAAGTGTTTTACAATCTCCGAAAGCCTGTCTGATGATCGGTTCATAGCGGAGGAAACTGTTCGCCACAATTCTCAACTCCCCTCCTTTCTTTAGCAGGTCGGCCGACCGGACAAGAAACTGTTCCGTTACTGCATAATGCGTCTTGACACCCTGATGAAATGGAGGATTGGAAACGACCAGGTCAAACTCACCAGTGAGTTCAGATAAACCGTCGCTGGCGACCACGTTAAAATGCCTTACGTTATTTTCCTGCAGGGTACGGGTTGAACTTTCCAGAGCCAGAGCATCAGAGTCCACCAGAGTATAATGTCCGTCGGGATTCAATTGCCCCAGAAAGCCGGCTATCACTCCGGCACCACAGCCAAAATCGAGAACACGTTCGGCCGTACAGTGATCAAAGGTATCCAGAAGTACTGCAGTACCCAGATCAACACGTCCATGGCTAAATACACCGGGTAAAGAGAATAACGGCATAAATCTATCACGAACTTTAAGCTCATAAGCACTGTAATAATCCGGCCTGGAGAACTCAACGCCATTGTGCAGATAGCCTGAAGCTTCAATTAAACTGCAATGACGTGCATTATCCATGTTTTTGACTTCAGAAAAGTTCTGCTTGAGTCGCTTGCGCCAGGATTTGATGCCTTCACTGTTTTCACCCGTCAGCCAGACGACAGCGTCTTCTTTTAATAAGGGTGCAATCATCGCCAGCCAGAAATCCATCAGGGGTTTGCTTTTCTGAAGGAAAACCAGCACGCCATCAAAGCGGACTGTTGTCGATTCAACCACAGACCCATAGTGAAGGGTCAACTGACTGTTTGCAGACCAGTCCTCTTTAACGGCCCTGTAGACTGAAAAGTCTCGAGTCAGCCCGTAAACTTCTTCTGCAATGCCTTCCTGAAGAATGACTCTTCCCAGACCATCAGCAGGCATACCCAGCATGAGCATCTTATTGCAGCTCAGCCATTCACTGTTACGAACCACCAGCTGACTTGGATTAGAAAGAACTCGAGCGCTCATAGCATCCTTCAATCAATCAAATAAAATCACAGGGCAGAATAATATTCTATTAATGCGAAAACGTCATAAAATCTATGGCTTATTGATGAGCTATTTATTGGCCAGGTGGCTGACCTTCCGGGCTTAATTCGCTTGTGTACGTACATTTTCTGAAACTACCGATTTACATGATCTTCCATCGCTTTTAGCATTTGAGCCAGATTTTTTTCGTGTTCACTGGAGACTCCTCATGCCCGAGCCACAGGGAGAGCTTATGCTCAGAACGCTCGCCATGCCCGCAGACACCAATCCTAACGGTGACATTTTCGGTGGCTGGCTAATGTCACAAATGGATATTGCCGGTGGTATCGCTGCCAATCAGAGAAGTCACAGCCGGATTTCTACTGTAGCCGTTGAATCTATGTCATTTCACCATCCGGTCAATGTCGGTGATGTAGTCTGTTGTTACGCTGAGGTCATTCACGTTGGCACCACTTCTATGCGGATCAAGCTGGAGGTCTGGATCACAAATATGCCTTTTCGTCAGCAACGCATCAAAGTGACGGAAGGCGTCTTTACCTTCGTAGCCATTGATGAACAGGGTCGCCCTCAACCTGTGGATAGAGAAAAATAACGGAATATAAATGCTAAAACAAAAAACCATTCTGGTCGGCGTTGCCGGTGCCTCTGCTTCCGGCAAAAGTCTGCTGGCCAGCACTCTGGTCGAAGAACTACAGTCTCAGCACGTTTGTGTCATCTCCGAAGATTCTTACTACAAGGATCAGACGCACCTGGCTATGAAGCAGAGAGTTCAGACTAACTATGATCATCCTGAGTCCATGGATCATGACTTGATGCTGGAGCATATGAAGCTGCTCATAGAAGGTCAGACAGTGGATGTGCCGCTATATGATTACACAGAGCACAACCGTAAAAAGGAAACCCGCACAGTCCCCCCTGCCCGGGTTGTTCTGATTGAAGGCATTCTGTTGTTTACCCGTCCGGATATCCGTGAAACCTTTGATCTTCGTTTCTATATGGACACACCACTGGACATCTGTCTGATAAGACGACTGAAACGAGATACTCTCGAACGGGGCCGTGATGTTGATTCGGTCATCAGACAATATCTGGAAACGGTTCGCCCAATGTTCTTGCAATTCATTGAGCCTGCCCGCCAGCACGCCGATCTGATCATTCCCCACGGTGGCAAGAACAGAATTGCCATCGACCTGATCAAAACCAAGATTCAGGATCTGATTGATTAATTCATGCATATCTACGCTCTGTTTTCAGGTCTGCTACTTTATATAAGTCAGGTCCTGATTTCAGGCGGGGCACAGCCCTTCTGCCGACACTCGTGGGCGAGCCCGTCCAGGCGGTAAATCAGCCATGCGCAAAATAACAGCCATGAGCGAAAAAAAACGTTTCGCAAATTCAACCTTTGACCTGAATACCTGTTTTTGTATAATCGACCGGTATAGGCATAGAAAGTGCGTGCGCTTTCCGGGTCACCGGTATCTCCTCATGGGTAGCTCCCAAAATCCTGCCGCTTGTACACTCTCCCTTGTCATCAACCTGTCGAAGACTAAACCCTTAACCATAAATTAGTCTTTAACCTGTAAAAAGGTCTAACGGGAAAGTTATGCGTGTTGAAGCTGATATCAAGCTGGGTTTTAAAGATGTTCTGTTCAGACCCAAGCGTTCAACCCTGAAGAGCCGCTCCCAGGTAAGCCTGGAACGCACCTTCAAATTTGTTCACACCAACCAGGAATGGACTGGTGTTCCTGTCATTGCTGCCAATATGGACACAGTGGGCACTTTTTCCATTGCCCTTGCTCTGGCCGAACACAAGATGCTGACTGCAGTGCACAAACACTACACCATTGAAGAATGGGGTGCATTTCTGGACAATGCACCCGCAGGTATTGAAAACCATATCATGGTAAGCAGTGGCACATCCGAGGCCGACTTCTCCAAGCTCAACGATATCCTGGCACTGAACGACAATCTTCGTTTTATCTGCATTGATGTTGCCAATGGCTACTCCGAACACTTTGTTCAATACGTCTCCAAGGTTCGTAAGCAGCACCCTGACAAAGTCATTATTGCCGGCAACGTAGTCACCGGTGAAATGGTCGAAGAGCTGATTCTGAAGGGTGCTGACATTGTCAAGGTGGGCATCGGACCGGGCTCTGTCTGTACCACCCGTGTCAAAACCGGTGTGGGCTACCCACAACTATCTGCGACGATCGAATGCGCTGATGCAGCTCACGGTGTCGGTGGTCAGATTATCTCTGACGGTGGCTGTACCTGTGCAGGTGACGTTTCCAAAGCCTTCGGCGGTGGCGCTGACTTTGTCATGATTGGCGGCATGTTTGCCGGTCACGACGAATCCGCTGGTGAAGAAGTGGAAGTAGATGGCGAGAAATTCAAACTGTTCTACGGAATGAGTTCCGAGACCGCTATGGATAAGCACTCTGGCGGCGTTGCCAACTATCGCGCCTCTGAAGGTAAAACCGTTAAGGTGCCTTACCGTGGCCCCGTTGAAAACAGTGTCCAGGACATCCTGGGTGGCGTTCGCTCAACATGCACATATGTAGGCGCAGCTACCCTGAAAGAACTGACCAAGCGAACCACCTTTATTCGCGTTCAGGAACAGGAAAACAGGGTCTTTAACTAGACGTTGATTCTTATGGCCTTCCCACGGGCAAGGCCATAATCACCTTATACTCCTTCCACCACAATCCCGATCCAATCGTTTGCCGGGAGAGGTTTAGTAGGCCGCCACGACTCCCCTCGAAGTAAACTCATCCCGGATCAGGTCTAGCTGCTCTCTGGTAGGAGGAGTCACCTTTTCCAATTCATAAGTGTCGTTTAACAAATTCCATTTATGGACCCCAAGACTGTGATAAGGCAGTATCTCAACCTTCTCAACGTTTTTCATGGGCTCGATAAACTCAGCCAGCATACCAGCGTAGTGAGGGTCGACTGTGTAACCATCGACAACGACATAACGAATCCAGACAGGCTTTTTAATCTCTGCCAGATATTCAGCAAAGTGCCGGGTATGGCTGCCGGTGACATAGGTCAGCTTATGATGCATCTCTTCATCCATGTGCTTAATATCCAACAACACCAGGTCGGTATTACTTAACAGACGAGTAACATCGTAGTTAATGTGCTTGGCAAAGCCATTGGTATCCAGACAGGTATGAATCCCTTCCCGACGGCACTCTTCAAACAGGTCAGCAACAAATTCAGCCTGTAAAACAGGCTCACCACCGGTGACGGTTACGCCCCCTGAAAGAAAGCTTTTAACTTTTTTGATTTCCCGAAATACCTCTCTGTGGCTTTTCATCTCCCCGCCTTCACGAAGATCCCAGGTGTCCCGATTGTGGCAATAACGGCATCGCATCAAACAACCCTGCATAAAGACCACATAACGAATACCCGGGCCATCTACAGTTCCAAATGAATCCATGGAGTGAACACGCCCAATTGCCATAACTGACCTCAACTCAAACAGACAAATAGCGAAAATGCAGACCCACACCAAGTCATCCCGGACAACGGATTTTAAGAATAAAAAACCCTATAAAGAAGGCCGACATTGAGTCGGCCTCTTTCACTCAGCACCCTGAAGGCTTAGAGGGTTGCTGTAAAGGTTCTGGTAATAACATCTCTCTGTTGCTCAGGAGTCAGAGAGTTGAAACGAACAGCATAGCCAGACACGCGAATCGTTAGCGAAGGATACTTGTCTGGATTGACCACAGCGTCCTCCAACATTTCACGGTTCAGAACGTTCACATTCAGGTGCTGACCACCCTCCCGATCAACTTCATGATGGAAATAACCGTCCATCAGGCCAACCAAATTACGACGACGACCGTCTTCATCTTTACCCAATGCTTTTGGCACTATTGAAAAGGTGTAAGAAATACCGTCTTTAGCATAAGAGAATGGCAGTTTAGCGACGGAACTCAGAGACGCTATCGCGCCACTTGTGTCACGGCCATGCATTGGGTTGGCACCGGGGCCAAATGGCTGGCCTGCACGACGACCGTCTGGCGTATTACCGGTCTTCTTGCCATAGACAACATTGGAAGTAATGGTCAGGATTGACTGGGTTGGAATGGCATTACGATAAGTTTTGTGTGCAGCCACCTTTTTCATGAAGGTTTCTACCAACTCACAGGCAATCGTATCAACACGTTCTTCGTTGTTACCGAACTTGGGATAATCGCCTTCAATCTCGAAGTCTACCGCCAGACCGTCTTCGTCACGAACAGGCTTGACCCTGGCATACCTGATCGCAGACAGAGAGTCAGCAGCAACAGACAAACCCGCAATACCGGTGGCCATCGTACGCACAACATCACGGTCATGAAGAGCCATTTGAGAGGCTTCATAAGAATACTTGTCATGCATATAATGAATGGTATTCAGAGCCGTCACGTACTGGGTTGCCAGCCAATCCATCAGATGATCCATGCTGGCGTAAACAGCGTCATAATCCAGAACGTCATCGGTAATTGGAGCCACCTTGGGACCAATCTGAACCTTCAGCTTTTCATCCACACCACCATTGATGGCGTACAGCAATGTTTTGGCCAGGTTGGCACGAGCACCAAAAAACTGCATCTGCTTGCCTACAACCATTGGGGATACACAGCAGGCAATGGCGTAATCATCACTGTCCATATCCGGACGCATCAGGTCATCATTCTCGTACTGAATGGAGCTGGTATCAATGGACACCCTGGCACAGAACTCCTTGAAGCCCTGAGGCAAGCCCTCGGACCAGAGCACTGTAATGTTAGGCTCGGGTGATGGGCCCATGGTGTAAAGAGTATGCAAGAAACGGAAGCTGTTTTTGGTAACCAGTGTGCGACCATCAAGCCCCATACCACCAATAGACTCTGTCGCCCAGATTGGATCGCCGGAGAAAAGCTCATCGTACTCTGGCGTACGCAGGAAACGAACCATACGAAGCTTCATGACAAAGTGGTCGATCAATTCCTGGGCATCAACTTCAGTGATTCTACCCGCCTCCAGGTCACGCTGGATATAAATGTCCAGGAAAGTCGCTGTGCGACCCAGGGACATGGCCGCACCATTCTGGGATTTCACAGCCGCAAGATAACCGAAGTAGGTCCACTGAACCGCCTCCTGAGCCGTTACTGCTGGTTGACTGATATCGCAACCATAACTGGCAGCCATCTCTTTTATCTGCATCAAGGCACGGATCTGCTCCATAATTTCTTCACGCAGCTGAATGGTTTGTTCCAGATTCTCTCCCGATTCCAGCACGGAATCCAGCTCTCCGTGCTGTACTCTCTTGTCTGCAATCAGACGATCAATACCGTACAGAGCTACACGACGATAATCACCTATGATTCGTCCACGACCGTAGGCATCTGGCAGACCGGTAATAACACCGGACTTGCGACAATTGCGGATAGAAGGCGTGTAAACGTCAAATACACCGGCATTGTGGGTTTTTCGGTATTCAGTGAAGATCTTTTTCACCATGGGGTCCAGAACCTTCCCGTACACTTCACAGGAAGTTTCCACCATGCGGATACCACCATTGGCAATCATACCCCGCTTCAGAGGCTTGTCAGTCTGCAGACCAACGATCTTCTCCAGACCTTTCTGAATGTAACCGGCTTCATGTGAGGTAATGGTTGAAGGCAGATCATGATCGAAATCAATTGGGGCATGCGTGCGGTTTTCTTCCTTGATCCCCTCCATGACATCATCCCAGAGACGACTGGTGGCCTCAGTGGCGTCGGCCAGGAAATCGTCACCCCCTTCATAAGGGGTATAGTTCTTCTGGATGAAATCCCTGACATTGACGCTTTCGGTCCATTCACCCCGGGCGAACCCCGCCCATCCTGCTGGTAGGTCTTTGGCTTGAGTGCTCATTGATAGCAGCTCCTCGTGTTTGAATATCCGTGAAGAAACAGTTGATGCGACTGGAGAATCATCACATCAGAAGATAAACAACCCAGGTAGTTTAAAGAGCTTTTTACCCAGCCTTGGTCAAAAAAACCTTCAAAACAAGTCAACCATGAGAAAACCGCCTCATGACAAACTTTACCACCCTTACCATGAAGAAGATCCCGTAACTTTTACAGAGCGCACCTTCACAGAAAAAACAACAACCTGACCAAACAGAAAGGAAATGCGTACCTGTGCCGAGCTATACCAGAAGCCAATCACGACCTCTCGGTATAATGACAACATCTTACAAAGCAGCGTCAGTATGATCGCCCTTCTGTTCAATAAAAAACTGTCACTCATTGAGTTACAAAATATATTAACTAATTGCCTTCTACTATCGTGTCCAATACCTATTAGGAGAGCTATCGAACTTTAACCTCCAAAATAACCACTCCATTCATACCTCTAACCTGTTTACACGACTAACTATACGACTACAAACAACTTGATGACTGACAAGGTAGCACAACCCCGCTTAGAGCAATTCAACCAAAATATAACAACAGAATGCAAAGGAAAACAAAATCACCCACACAAGATTCTTTCTAAAGTTTATCTATATATAAGCTTTGGAGTTATATAATCAAATCAACTTTAAAGCAGTTATTTTTGGGAAATAGCCGTCAATTCAAACCCATTTAATTAATTAGTTATTAACATTTTTTCAAAATGCAAAAATATTATTTAAATAAACAACCTTAAAAACCACCGACTGCTATCCTTCCCTCCTAACATCGACGCGCCATAGTAAAGATTCCATATCAACTTGGCCACGAGCATGTCCATAAATTACTAATGCATCGTTAACAAAGCGACCCGACTCCCCATCTCCGGTTCCTAGGTAATGACTTTTTTATTTAGGTATTGTTACCTATACATGGGTTTGTGGAGTTTTAATATCATCAAGTTATAAATAGACAAACTAATCTTTCCGGGACGAATCTCCTCTGGAGACAGTAATGAGCAAATATATTTACGCCACTGTTTATGAACAATTTACCGGCTTAAAACCACCCGAGCCAAAGTCGCATAAACCTCGTAGAAGAAGAGGCTATGGTCATCCGTATAGAATGCGTCTGAATATGCAGGAATCGGAAGACCATAATCAGGAGTCCACGTCCGTCGACTGCAATCAAATCAGTGATGATGAACTTGATTTTCAGCAAGAGCCAACCAGGCAACCTTTGAATCAACCACACCTGCATCAAAACTACTCGCTTAGAACTACGCCTCAAAAACCTGTTGAATGCCAAAGTTTCATTGAAGAGCAAAAACCGGTTTGCTCTCCGAAAGTGACCTATAAAAAACGTCGTCACTATGAGCCAGCTATTGGCAATGAGGGCTTAGATTCAGCTGGCTTATAAAGGCTTCCAGCTACCCGGAGTTTACATCGTGATCAAATTGCCTGTAATATTTTGCAGGCAATTTTTCATGAGCTGTTGTTTCAAACTATTGTTTAGCAACACTCTAAATCTGGTAAATTTTCATAAACCCTGTTCATAAAACAGGCATATTTCTTACCAACTGATCGAGAAAGCGTTTTAAGCCTGGCTAAATTTCGATCAAACTACTGCCTCCATCCAAGATAAAATACTCCTGAAAATACAGTTCATAAGATCAAAACATGTTTCCAATACAGATGATTGAGTACTTTATTCATGAATCAACTGACCTTGTCCGGGCATAAGAAAGCTGCATTATTCATCAAAAGGTTCTGGACTCGAGATAATGTTCATAATCGGGAATCTTTCTTTCGTGACTCTGACTCATCATTTTTGAAGAAAACATAAATTCAGCAGAGCTCTGGTTACAGGCCACTGGAATATTCCAGACTGCTGCAATTCTCAGCAACGCTTTCACATCCGGATCATGGGGCTGCGACTCAAAGGGATCCCAGAAGAACACCAACAGATCCAGTTTACTTTCGGAGATCAATGCACCGATCTGCTGATCGCCTCCCAATGGACCGCTGATGAACTTCCTGACGGGCAGAGACAGGGTCTTTTCCAGAAGATTGCCAGTTGTGCCCGTAGCAAATAACTGATGATTGATCAGCTCATCACGATGACGCAGAGCCCATTCCATCAGCTCTTCCTTCTTTTTATCGTGAGCTACCAGTGCAATGCTCTTTTTTACTGGCACGACATGTGTTTTATATTCCATCGAGAATATTCCGATCCTGAAAGAAAGATGACTGAAATAGTTAACTGCAGACACTATTGCCGTCAAACAGAATCCTTGCAAGTAACCGAAAAAGTCAGGATCAGGGCGAAGAACAGACAGAACGGGACAACAGAGTCTTGTAAAAATACGTAGGTTATTTTTGATCACCCTTAAAAGATAGCACTTGTAGGTGCAGAAATTTCTGTTAGATTGTCGCGTTTGCCCAAGAGCTATACCCTATTCATTCATGAGCACTATAACCTTGGCCCCCATGGAAGGTGTCGTCGACTATCTGCTACGGGAGCTACTGACCGAGGCCGGTGGCATTGATCTGTGTGTAACAGAATTTATCCGTATTACCGACACCCGGCTACCGACGCAAACGTTTCACCGGATCTGTCCGGAACTCAGGCACGGCTGTCGTACTCGAAACGGAACTCCCGTCCACATTCAGTTTCTTGGCAACAATCCGGAAATGATGGCCTACAACGCGGCCAAGGCTGCCCGACTCGGCGCACTGGGGGTGGATTTGAACTTTGGCTGCCCGGCTAAGTGTGTTGTTCGTCATAAAGGAGGTGCAATACTTCTGAAGGAACCCGAGCTTATTCATAAGATTGTTTCAACGGTACGCAAAGCGGTTCCTGATGAGGTACCCGTCACTGCCAAAATGAGACTGGGTTATCTGGATAGTGACCTTGCCCTGGACAATGCCCTGGCCATAGAAAGTGCCGGTGCCAGCTCTCTGGTGGTTCACGCCAGAAACAAACTTCAGGGTTATAAACCGCCTGCCCACTGGCAAGAGTTGGTTCAATTACGAGAGGCTCTGTCCATTCCCCTGGTAGCCAATGGCGATATTTTTAACGTTGAGGATGCCCAACGGTGTCGGGAAGTATCCGGCTGTCAGGACATTATGATTGGCCGGGGTATCCTTCGCGATCCTGATCTACCTGCCGCCATTGTCGCCAGCGAACTTAGCCAGGGTCAGGAAGAACGCTGGACTCGCTCTCTTTCACTGATCCAGAGGTTTACCGAAAAAGTAGTCTCTGCACCCGATAATCCGGGGCAGGAGCACCCTTATTTCATCAACAACCCCAGACGCTATCTGGATGGCAGGCTTAAGCAGTGGTTAAGCATGATGAGTAAAAGCTCTGACAACGCCCGCGAACTGTTTGAAAAAGTGAAGCGGGAGACCTGCCTGCAAACCCTCTCCCATATCATCAGGGAAGCCACATGAGCCGTAAATCCGATTCTGCAATCCTTCCTGTCACCCATGCAGACCTTGAATGGAAAGAAAACGGTCAGCCTGCATCCACTGCATTTGATGACATTTACTTTTCTACCGCTTCGGGCATCAGGGAAACCCGGCACGTATTTATTGAAGGTAATGATCTGCCAAAGCGCTTCGCCGCTTTGAACCAGAACGAAAGCTTTACGCTTGCAGAAACCGGTTTTGGAACAGGGCTCAACTTTCTCTGCGCCTGGGCCTGTTTCGATCAAGAAGCGCCTCAGTCGGCAAGACTTCATTTTGTATCAACCGAAAAGTATCCCTTGTCCCGCAAAGATCTTCAGAAAGCACTCTCTCTGTGGCCAGAACTGGTAAAATACACGACACCACTGATTGAATGCTATATACCCGCCATAGAAGGACATCAGCATTTCAGCTTTGCTGATGGAAGAGTCAAACTGACACTCTGCATGGGCGATGTGCTAAACACACTGCCTGAGTTGGAAGGTCGGGTTGATGCCTGGTTTCTTGATGGCTTCAGCCCCGCGAAAAACCCTGAGATGTGGCAGCCGGAACTGTTCACATTTATGGCAGATAAAAGCCATGCAGGCGCCACCTACGCAACTTTTACGGCCGCCAGAATCGTCAGAGACGGACTCAGTCAGGCAGGCTTCAGTGTCGAAAAAAGCGACGGCTTCGGGCACAAACGGGATATGATCAAAGGCAGGCTTAGTCAAACAGCTAAAGATCAGAATACCAGGCCGATATGGTTTCAGAATCCCGGCCAGCGTAATACTGATAAAATAGTTCAGAGTGCCATCGTCGTTGGCGGAGGACTTGCTGGCTGCAGCACAGCAAGAGCATTGGCTGAAAGGGGATGGCAGGTCACGCTGGTCGAGCAACATCAGGCTCTGGCCATGGAGGCATCCGGCAATCCTCAGGGCATTCTTTATACCAAGCTGTCGGCCAATAAAACGCCTCTCAGTCGATTTATCACCCAGGGCTACCTCTACTCCATTCATTTATTGAACACTTTTGCCAGTGTCCAACCGGAACTCTGGCAACAATCCGGTGTTGTACAGCTGGCTATCAATGAGAAAGTTCGACAACGCCAACAGGACCTGGCACAACTCTTTCCCACTGACTTTCTCAGAGCCCTCTCCAGCCAGGAGCTTTCCAGGATCGCTGGCCTGACGCTGGATCATGATGGCCTTTATTTCCCGAATGCGGGATGGGTAAACCCTGCCCTTTTCTGCCAGACTCTGGCGAACCACGACAATATCAAACTATTTTCTGATAGAAGACTAGAGTCTCTTGAATATGGGTCTGATGGCTGGACTTTAACCCTTCAGAGCGACGGCGCTTCCCGGATAATGAAGTCCCGCAACGTCATCATTGCCTGTGCCAGAGCATCCAGCCAATTGCCCGCACTGAATTTTATTCCACTAAAGAACATCAGAGGGCAAATCACCAAGATAAGCTGCACTGACGACAGTGCCTTGCTAAAAACAACCGTCTGCGGCGATGGCTATGCAGCTCCTGCCGTCCACGGCCGTCATACCATTGGAGCCACTTTCGACTTTCACAGTGACTCGACTGAGGTGTTACAAGAAGATCATGAGAAAAACCTGGCGATGCAAAAGAAATGTGCGCCCACACTCTACCGGGCATTGGGAGGGGAACAGGCCAACATTTCAGGAGGCAGAGCCAGCTTTCGTTGCACGACGCCTGATTACATGCCTGCTGTGGGTGAGATTGTTGACCAGAAAGACTTTCTGAATGAGTTTGCCATGCTACGCAAAAACATGAAGCACCCATTCACTCATCCTCCTGAATACCTGAATGGTCTGTATATCAATGCCGGTCATGGCTCCAGAGGATTGATTACAGCACCTCTGTCTGGAGAATTATTGGCTGCACAAATGAATGGTGAGTGCTCACCTGTCGCTTCTGATCTTCTGGATCATCTGAACCCAACCCGGTTTCTGGTAAGGGCAATGAGTCGAAATCAGATGTAACCATCCGAGTTCATTTGAGTTATTGCCGCAACAAGTAATAACCGATAACAAGCATCGGTATAGCGAATCATCAAAAGGACATCTACTCAGGGCGAAGCCAAAAAAGCACATCTATCATTCGAGCACAGGTGTTAACAACACCATAAGGTAATCATTCATACAGTTGCGTCCGGACAGCTCTCCTCACTGCGAGGCTGTCCGGTCTTTTTGCCCTGTAACCTTTGCCTTATAACTATTCACCACCGTGAGGGAAACGCAATTGAATTTATCCATGCAATGAGGGAGGCATGCAGATTCCAGTCCCCCCGATACCACAGTATCCCTGAGGGTTCTTGGCCAGATATTGCTGATGGTAAGGCTCGGCATAGTAAAAGGCCGGAGCATCAACAATTTCGGTAGTAATGCTGCCTCTACCACTTTCATTCAACGCTGTCTGATATTGGGCCATGGATTCACGAGCCTTCTCACTCTGCTCATGGGAAGTGGTATAAATCACAGAACGGTACTGAGTGCCCCGATCATTGCCCTGCCGCATACCCTGGGTAGGATCATGAGACTCCCAAAACAGTTTCAGCAAAGCTTCCAGTCGGATAATGCCCGGATCGAAAACAATTATGACCACTTCCGCATGGCCTGTGCCACCAGTGCACACTTCTTCATAAGTCGGGTTAGGGGTATAACCTCCCGCATACCCTACTGCCGTTGACCAGACACCTTCCTGCTTCCAGAACAGCCTTTCAGCCCCCCAGAAACAGCCCATACCGACATAAATCACCTCCAGAGAACCGGGAAATGGGGGAACAATAGCATGACCATTTACAAAGTGCTCTGCAGGCACTTCAATCGCGCGATCACGCCCTTTCAAAGCGCTTTCCTCACTGGGCAGTTGATGTTTTTCAAACAGCATTCTAATCCCTCCAATTCCTGACAATCATAATGGCTTTATGGAGCCTCAGATCTGAAAATCAATACTGCCGTGGAGCAAAGTTCGCAGAACCAACCTTACTCGAGCACCATCAGAGCCGGATCAAACCGTACATCGCAGCAGTTTGCCCGCCAGCATGAGCACCTATCACTCTGCCCACTGCCCCGAAACTGAGCTGACTCATAGACGGGAACTCAAGGTGGAAACGACAGGAATATTATCTCATGGCCGGGGGCTTATTCGCACCTTCCCTTACTCATAGAGGGTGTCGCAAAACTCCAACAACTCGTTCCCATGCTCTGAGGTCGTCATTCCCGCGAAGGCGGGAATCCAGCGCCAACGGTGGGTCTCTGCCTTCTCGGGGATGACAAGGCCAGGGGAGCACCGGGCAGTACGGTTCTGGTGGTGAGTCAGTGTGGATTCCCGCCTTCGCGGGAATGACGAGAGAATGACGGGAGTCAACTCGTTCCCACGCTGGAGAGAGTTTTGCGACACCCTCCATACAGAGGGAACTTATTCCAGCACTATTAGTCAAAGTACTTATGACCGGCATTGTCGCTTGTTTTTCACTGAATCAGAAACTTGAAATTTTCGCGGAAAACAAAATGAAAGCACTATTACGTCATACTGTTACCGGGAATAGCCATTTTTGAAGCTTAATCTTAACAACCTGAAAGAGGTAATACTCATGAATTTAACACCTGAAACTCCTGACTGTTTTAATCAGTCTCGAATGAATGAAATGATTTCTCTTCAGGGCGGACTTGTATCAGATGGAACTACTTCCAATGTAACTGCCCAAGAAGATGATAATTCCCTCTGCGGAATATGCCTGCAAAGTTTATTCGGCCAACATACTGTTACGATGCTGCATAAAAATAATCGTTATTACCACTATTCCGAAAAACCTGGCAGGCATTTCTTCCATAATAAGTGTCTGCGTGATTACCGTTCATCTTCTCCTGTATTGAACATTAGATGTCCTTCCTGTCGCACACCTGCCCCTATTAACCAAGACATTTCTTTCTCGCCCGTTGCCCATGCCGTCGAGGCCGACCGGGAAGAACAAGCACTCGAACTGATCGCCGATGGTGTCGACCCAAACGTTCTTCATTCAGAGGCGGGTATGGCAGCTATTCATATTGCCGCAAAAAACGGTAACCCGGAATTGATCCGTTCACTGCTAAACTCTGGGGCAAATATTAATCTGCAAGATAAAAAAGGGATGACGCCTCTACACCATGCTGTATGTAACAGCAATATTCAGACATTAAAGATAATTCTGGACCTCAAAGCAGATATGAATATCCAGAACAAAGCTGGTGATACAGCTCTTTACATGGCTGCCGAGGATCCTGAAAACCCTGATTTATTTGACACCTTAATCGATAATGGCGCCTCCTTCGATAAAACAGCTACAGATGGCAAAAATGTCATGCACGCAGCTGCACAATCAGGGCATGAGCGGGCACTGAAAAAACTGATAGCCAAACACGCAGATGTTAATGCGGTTGATCTGGATGGATGCACACCTCTTTTCTGTGCAACTTATGATTCTCGCTACTACAATAGGGGAGTTTTGAAGAAAAATGCGCCTGAACTTGCCAGGATACTCCTTTCGGCAGGAGCCAGAATTGACCTTTTTACTGAGGCGGGGCATTCCGCTTTTGATGCAATTTCGCACGACCCTCTTTCTCTAGAGTTGCTCAAGGAATTACTTCCGGCTGGCATGGCTGCCTTTGCCGATGTCAATCTGCCAGTTTGTTCTACTAGAGAAACGCTTCTTTTTTTCGCACTTTTGGCAAAAGATAAAGAAGCGGTTCAAAAACTTATTGCCAGAGGGGCCAAAGCTGATGCTAGCATTCCCGGCTTTGGCACTTTCAGGTTTGAAGCTCTGTTAGAACATCTGGGCGAACAAAAACAGGCATTTGTTGAAATTCTTAATCAAGCAGGCAGCATTCCAAGCGAAGACGGGTAATAACAGAGTTTGAACATATTCATCAGGTATTGGTCAAACTATCCAGGCGACCCTTTGCCGTATCCGAAACGCCAAAGTAAACCATGTTCCCGACTGCCTCTGTAAACGGTAACTGGTAGTGATTGCGAAACCGTATCAGAAAATGCAGAGCATGCAGACCCATCACTGAAGCATCATCAGAGCAGGATCAAGCCGGACATCGAACCAGTTTGCCCGCCAATCAAGGTGAGCACCTGTCACTCTGCCCGTTGCACCGATGGCACCAATCACATCGCCCCTCTTTACCTTCTGCCCGTCAACCACCTTTAACTGGCTCAGGTGCAGATAACTGGTAGTGATGCCGTAACCATGGTCGATAACGATTGTGCCACCGGAAAAGTACAAATCGGACTCGGCCAGCCGAACAATACCACTGGCCGAAGCCATCACTGGTGCACCCTCGGGACCGGCAATATCCAGTCCGAAATGAGGTCTTCTTGACTCACCGTTAAAGACTCTCTGACTGCCATAGACACCACTGACAGGCCCCGCTGCCGGACGTGTAAAACCGGCAAAAAAATCTTTCTGGATGGAATCAAACTGTCTGGCTGATTTAACCTGCTGATTTTCATCGAATATTCGACCCAGCACCTTTTCCGCCGGGCTGACGTATTTGCGGGCAACACCATTAATCCGCTGAATTTTATAGTCTCGCTTTGACAACCTGAGTTTTAGTTCTTCTTTTTTACCACCCGGAGTGGCCAGCCGTATTGTTTGCAGAAGCCGGGCATCCCGTCCAAACCCGATGATAAATTGACCCTGTTCCGACACTCTGACGGATCTGCCTTTATAGATGACTTCAGTTCCCGGCTTCACCTGTCCTATATAAAAGCCCCCCTGAACCAGTCTGGACTTAAGGGAAACAACATCATGGGCCATAGCGAGTGGAAACACCCACCAGGAAAACAGTAAGAGAATTAAACGCATGAGGACTCCATGTCTACTATCGGTATCACTACTTTAACGCCACTGCTTTTCAAACGTTACCCCAAACTGATAGATTGGTAGAAGCTTGTACAACTCATGAGATTTCACCCGGCCTGTTTTGCCCGACAGAGTAGCAGCAAAACAGGACATGGGATTCTCAATATAAAAAGAATAACAGCAGGTACCCTATCATGAACATGGACTACATTATTCTGGCCCTGTCTCTTTTTTTTCCCACCGTTTACGGTATTGCTGTGTTAGCGTCGCTGATTTTTGAGCCTGAAACCTGATCGCCTGCCAGCTGCTGAACAAATCGCTCGGCAAACCTCATTACACGACACCAATCTGTATACTCATGATCTTCTGTTGGGGCGCTGGAGCCATCACTCACTCTGAAGATCAGGCGCAAAAGCTGTTTCTGGAAGAAGTTGTAACGAGATAATTTAAAAGCGCCTGCAAACACTTCAACACTGGTGGGGTGCAGTGATCCATTACGCAGGAACCTGGTCAGATAGGAATTTTGATGAGGCTCACTCCTGTCAACCTTTCTCGCCGTCAGATTGACCGAAAAGAAGTAGCAGAGCTTAGCGTCCAACGCCCCGGCATTCCGTTCTACGAAATGACAAAAGCGAGCATGATGGCGGCCATATCGGACAGAACTGCCAAGCATAAACGCATCGTATTGCTCCAACCGAATGTCGGCTGTCTGTCCTTCCAGACGAATCAAATCCACCTCGTGACCGGCATGACTCACTATCAGGCGCATCCTTTCGATGATTTTCTGTGTCTGACCTTCCCTGGATGCAAACAGCATCAGAACTTTAGACATCGTTTTATTCACAATTCTGCAATACATCCTATGATCGCAGAGAATCTATTAATTAGCATTGAACAGAGTCAAAAAACACCCGAAAACAAGCCCCTTTCAAATACACTGCTTTCACCAATGGACAGAAAATTTCAGCTGATTTGACAGGAATTCATGCAGACCACTGGCAGAAAGGACATTCTCATCGTATGTTGTAGTCAGCCTTGTAAAAAAAAAGATGACTTTCGACCAGTTTGGGGGTTATCCATTTTTGGTCGTAACTCAAAAAAGAACGAGCACTGATGAAGGACATTGCCCTCCCTAAAAATCATCCTGCCGCCCTTTTCGGAATGTTTCTATGGGGGCTGGCCGTGATTCTGATCTTTGCCAAAGTAGCGCTGGAACCGGGTCAGCACACAGTGCTGGACAGCTACCTGCTGGGCGCTGACCGATGGATCGATCGGGTAAAGCTCTATTCGGGACCGGGAGGATTCATCTATACACCTACTTTTGCCGTACTGTTTGTACCTGTCACCAAACTGCCTGTTTTTCTGGCTGACTTGCTCTGGCGTCTATTTATCATGGGTCTTTATGCCTGGGCCAGCCTGAGACTGCTGAGACACTTTCAGGAATACTCGCAGGAGACACTCTTTAACCGATTTGGATTATTCAGTCTGATCGCCATTCCCATTGCTTTCTCAGGCTTTCGAAATGGCCAGGTGAATGTGATCCTTATTGCGGCCATGATGCTGGTGATCAGCCAGATCATAGAGAAGCGCTGGAATTCGGCGGCCCTGGTTCTGGCTCTGATCATGAGTCTGAAACCCACCTTTATTGTCTTTTTCCTGCTGGTGACCACCTTGTTCAGACCTTTCTGGCTAAGAGTACCACTGATGCTGCTGGCATTTCTTGCACTGCCTCTGATATTCGGCGGGCTCGATTACGGACTTGAACAGTACAACAACTTTCTAGAGATGGCCGAGTCCGCAGTTGACCATGGAGTAACAACACCTAACTGGGCCAGTTTCTTTAACATTCCCATGCAGCTTTTCAACTACTCAGTGCCCGAAGCCCTGCAGAACATAATAAAAATTATTCTGGCTGCCATCACCTGGGCCGTTTGTTTTTATGCCATTGTCCGACATGGCACCAGAAATGGCCTGATTTATTTATTGAGTTTTGCAGCCTGCTATCACGTTATGTTCAACCCCAGAAGCGTCAA
The DNA here is from genome assembly GCF_032883915.1 of Endozoicomonas sp. 8E. Lineage (NCBI taxonomy): Bacteria > Pseudomonadati > Pseudomonadota > Gammaproteobacteria > Oceanospirillales > Endozoicomonadaceae > Endozoicomonas > Endozoicomonas sp. 8E. The sequence continues at coordinate 5,113,295 of NZ_CP120717.1, forward strand.
TACCGATTATATTATTCTTGGTTCTGTTCTGGCCTTCTGGTTCACTGCTGCCGCCTTTCAATGGAGAGATAAAGCACTGACATGGACAACCGGCTTAATCGCCCTGGGTGTGCTATTTGCTTTTGATATTTCAAGAACGTTGGTCACAGATACCACCAGCTGGTTCAACCCATTAATGGCTGCCGTTTTCGCTGGCGTTCTGATCTGGCAATTGAGCAGAAAAAGGGTGTTTGCCCCCTGAGTCCAAAAAAGAAAAAGGCCGCTAAACGGCCTTTTTCTTGGAGAAAACTTGATGCCTAGCCTTTATAAAGTTTGGGATTAAGCACGTCCCTCAGCCAGTCACCCAACAGGTTAATCACCAGAACCAGAGTAACCAGGATCACACCGGGGATCACCGTAATCCACCAGCTGCCAGAGAAAATATACTCAAAGCCGCTGGAGATCAGTGAGCCCAATGAAGGCTCCGACACTGGCATCCCCAGTCCCAGGAATGAGAGGGCGGCTTCACTGATAATGGCGTTGGCAATCTGAACGGTTGAAATCACCAGAATAGGAGACAGGCAGTTTGGCAGAATATGACGGAACATAATGCGTCCGGGGCCAAAGCCCATGACTCTGGCAGCCTCGACATACTCCTTCTTTTTCTCAGCCAGAACCGACGCACGTATCGTCCGTGCGTACTGTGGCCATTCGGCAATACCAATCACCAGAATCAACATCCACATCGCCAGCTTGCTGTATAACTCGGACCCAAAGGACGCCTGGAAAACAGCCAACACGACAATGGCCACCATCATGGTTGAGAAGGACAACTGAATATCCGCCATCCGCATCAGGAAGTTGTCAACTCGCCCCCCGACATAGCCGGCTGTCAAGCCAATCACAATGCCCAGCAACGCCTGCAGTATGACTGCAAAGAAACCGATGGTAATGGATATTCTGGCACCATATAGAATGGTACTCAGCATATCCCGCCCCTGGGAGTCTGTCCCCAGAAGGAATCGCTCATCGCCCTCTTCACTCCAGGACGGCGCTATCTCGGAATCCATAATATCAATGGTCGAGAGATCATAGGGGTTGGTCGGAGCGACAACCGGTGCCAGCAGGGCCGCGGCGACCATGACAGTCAATATAAAAGCAGCCACCATGGCCAGACGATCATTGACAAAACTGTACCAGATATTGGACTGACGAATCTTCTGCCAGATAGAAGGCACCTCTTGTGCTTCTGCTTCATTCATGGGCAACTCACTCATTGGCTGCCTCCCGCCAGTTTTACAGTTGGGTTAATAAGGCCATAGATCAGATCGACCAGGGTATTCACCACCACAAAGATGCCACCAACAACAATCAGATAAGCAACAATCAAGGGTGTATCGACACGGTTTACCGCTTCCAGGAACATAAAGCCCATGCCAGGCCACTGGAAGACGGTCTCCGTCAGAATTGTATAGGCGACCATGGTTCCAATCTGAACCCCCCCTACCGTGATAACAGGCAACATGGTGTTCTTCAGAGCGTGCAGGAAGTAAACACGCGCTTTCTGCAGACCTTTCGCTTTCGCAAACTTCACATACTCACTGTGCAGGGTTTCCACCATCTCGGAACGAATCAAACGAATAAACAGCGGTAGCATGATACTGGCCAGAGAAATAGACGGCAGAATGAGATGTAGCCAGCCACTTTTAGATAGGAAACCGGTTTCCCAACTGCCAAAGACGTGTGTCAAATCACCCCGCCCGTAGGAAGGCAGCCACCCCAGCTCAATGGAAAACAGATAAATACTGAATATAGCGGTCAGGAAAACAGGGACAGAAATACCCAGAATACTGACTCCGAGAATTAATTTGGACAAAAGACTGTTCGGACGAATAGCACTGTAAACACCTGCTGGAATGGAGATCAAAATAATCAACAGGGTGGCACTGAAAACCAGCTCAAGCGTCGCTGGTAACTTATCCATAATGACTTCCAGGGCGGGCTCTTTAAAGAAGTAAGAGGTTCCCAGATCTCCCTGGACGGCTTTGGACATAAAGCGTCCATATTGCACCAGGAATGGATCGTTCAGACCCAGCTCATCACGCAACACCTCTCTTTCAGCTTCTGATACGGACTGGCCCACCATCTCCCTGAGAGGATCACCCAGACTATCCTGGATGGAGAAACTGATCAGGCTGATGACAAACATCACCACCAGACCCTGTATCAGTCTCCTGAATAAAAATAACAACATAAAAAATCCTGCAGCGTTTTATACTTGCGAAAATGCCGCTCTACTCAGATGACGACACAGATTGACCAGAGAAAATTATCGATCAGAAAAAATAAAAAAAGGGCCAGCATAAACCGGCCCTATGGTGATTACTTCTCGCTAACGACCAGGTCAGCCAGGTATGGGAAGTTCATGATGTTAACCACTTCTTCAGCTTTCACACCTTTACGGGCACCCCAGGCCAGATTCTCCCAGTGCAGAGGAACGTAAGCCGCTTCCTGATACAGCTCCTTCTCAACTTCCTGCAGAAGTTTGGCGCGCTTGTCCAGGTTTGTTTCAGTTCCTGCCGCTTTAACCAGCTTATCGATGGACTCGTTGCAGTAGTTACCACTGTTGTACTGACCCCAGCCTGTAGTGTCATCCTTGCAGGCAGTCGTATATTCAGTCATGTTGGCGGAATCTTGGGTATCAGAGTGCCAGCCGATCATCATGATGTCAGCAGCACGCTCATCAAATTCTGGCCAGTACTGTGCCTTGGGCATGGTTTTCAGGTCAACCTTGATGTTAATGCGCTCCAACATGCTGGCCACGGTCTGGGCAATCTTGGCATCGTTGATGTAACGGTTATTTGGCGCCATCATGGTGACAGAGAAGCCATCTTCATAGCCTGCTTCTTTCATCAGCTGTTTGGCTTTCTTCAGGTCATAACGTGGTGCCAGGTCATCAACATAGCCAACGTAACCTTCAGGCCCCTGCTGACCGGCAGCCTCGCCAAAGCCCTTCATAATCTTTTTAACAATGCCTTCGTTGTTGACAGCATAAACGATGGCCTGACGAACTCGCTTATCCTTGAATGCTTCAACACGATCCTGGTTCAGCTGGAAAGAGATCAGACGGGAACCGGTCAGAGTGATCAATTCAGCATCGTCAGAACGCTTGATACGTTCATGATCATTGGGTGGTACCGGATAGATAAAGTCCACACCACCGGACAGCAGAGCAGCAACACGTGTCGCATTTTCCTTGATTGGCGTCAGTGTGATGTTGTCCACGTTACCCGGAGACTGCTTGTCCCAGTAGCCATCAAAACGATCGTATTCGAGCTTCACGCCCTGCTGACGCTCACTGACGACATAAGGTCCGGTACCGGAAATGTGACGGGAAGCGAAGCTATCACCGTGCTTGACAATCAGCCCCTTGTCACGGCCTTTCTCATCTTTACCGCTATAGAACTGGCTGTCCATCGGGAAGATGTAGGTGGCAGAGTTAAGAACCAGTGGGTAAGGCTTCTTGGTGACCAGATCAAAGGTGTAGTCGTCGATCACTTTCAGCTCAGCGAAAGGCGCGAAGATGGCTTTGTAGTCCGCACTGTTGACCATCCGATCGTAGGTCCACTTGACGTCCTTGGCTGTCAATGAGTTGCCAGAATGGAACTTAACACCCTTTCTGAGGGTAAAGCGCATGGTCAGGTCATCAATACGCTCCCACTTCTCAGCCAGACGAGGCTCAAAGCTCAGGTCCTGATTCCAGCGAATCAGTGGATCAAAGGACATATGCGCCATCTGCAGGGTACCGCCCGACAGCTGCTCATAAGGGTCCAGAGATACAGGGTCAGCGTCGTAAGCAATCTTCAACGAAGAGGCCTGTACGCTCATTGCCAATGTAGAAGCCAGAGCAACTCCAGCCAGTGACTTGATCATTTTTTTCATTATTTTACCCTCTGGGCAGGTCAACAAACGTTTTTATACTTTTGTAAGAAACAACTTTTTCTGGAACAAAAAATAAAACTGATTCTGCGCTCATGGCAAAGAACAGGGGCTTTAACGCCTTCTGGCCGATCAGCCATCACACCAGTGCAACGGGTGCCTGTTTTACTACCTCCAGACCCTGATGGGAGAGATGATCCATTTTCGGCATCAAATCAATCAGGTTCCGGGTATATTCGTGCTCGGGCGATTTGAACAGCTTTTCGGTCTCATCCACTTCCACCAGGGTTCCATGCTTCATAACCCCAACCCGGTCGCACATCTGACGGATCACCGTCAGATCGTGACTGATGAACAGCATGGTCAGACCCAGCTCTTCCTGCAGATCTTTCAGCAAATTGAGAATCTGCGCCTGAACCGATACATCCAGAGCAGATGTGGGTTCATCACAAATCAGGAAGCGGGGACGGGTCGCCAATGCTCTGGCAATGGAAATACGCTGGCGCTGACCACCGGAAAACTCATGAGGAAACTTGATTCCGGCTTTACTGCCCAGGCCAACATGATCCAGCAGGTCAGCAGTGATCTGTCGAATCTGCTGTTCAGACTGAGCCAGGCCATGAAAGCGAATGGGCTCGGCAATAATATCGTTAACATTCATACGGGCATTCAGACTGGAATAGGGATTCTGGAATACCATCTGAATCTGTCGTCTTAAAGGCTTACGGGCCTTTTCGTTCAGCCGGGTAATATCATTACCTGCGAAAAAGACCTGCCCGGAGTCAGGTTGATAAAGACCCGCAATCACACGAGCAATGGTTGACTTACCCGAGCCCGATTCACCCACAAGACCAAAGGTTTCACCGTCACGCACTTTGAATGAAACATTATTGGACGCAATCACGTAACGACGGTTCTTTTTCAAGAAAGCAGACTGGGTTTCAAATTTGAGCATGACATTTTCAACGCTCAGAAGATTCTCATCTTCAATAGAGCCAAAGGATTCACGCTGACCCAGCCAGTGATTCTTGACATCAATGCTGCGGCTTTCAACTTTCTCAATGTATTCAACCCGTGGAAAACGGTGCAGTTTAACATCGGTTCTTGGCACAGCACTGATCAGACTCTGTGTGTAGGGGTGTTCAGGATTTTGCAGAATCTTGTCAGGTTCACCAATCTCTACCAGTTCTCCCATATACATCACGGCAACGCGGTCTGTAACGTTTGCAATGACACCCATATCATGGGTTACCAATACACATCCGACTTCCCGCTCTTTACAGAGTTCACGAATCAAATCAAGAATCTGGTTTTGAATGGAAACATCCAGGGCAGTAGTGGGTTCATCAGCAATAATCAATTCGGGCTCGCCGGCCAAAGCAATTGCAATCACTACCCGCTGACGCATACCGCCGGAGAATTGATGGGGATATTGTTTGATTCTGATTTCCGGCTCGGGAATACCCACGGCTTTCAGCAAATCAATTGCTTTGATGAATGCTTCAGCCGGATTTAATCCGAGATTTTCGGTGATGGTTTCGACTAACTGGGTTTCAATTGTCAGAAGCGGGTTTAAAGAAGTCATTGGATCCTGAAAAATAAATCCAATTCGTTTGCCACGCACTTTACGAATGGCTTCACCAGAAAGACCTGAAATGATTTCACCATTCAACCTGACTTCACCACCCGCGACGCGACCGGGAGCACTGAGCAAATCAATAATGGCATTACCAACCGTGGATTTACCAGCTCCTGACTCTCCCACAAGGCCCAGAATCTCACCTTTGGCAACTGTAAAAGACATCCCCTTTACTGCCACTGCAACACCGTGACGTGAAGGAAATTCAATACGCAGGTCATTGACCTCCAATAAGGACATTCTCCCCCCTCAAATTCAACATGAAAACACAGTCGCTTGTTGATACCCACTCCGATAAACGAAAAACTTTTAAAAGCTATTGTCCGGTTAATCGTTTATCAGCGGATTCTTTTATTGATGACTGCTTTTTTCATCTAATTCTTATTCGTGCTTTGCCAATCCTGTCGCTCTTGAATACAACGGACTTATGACCACAGAAACAAGAAAGATCCAATCAAAGCTTCGGGACCTGAAAGGTGCACATTCGCCTTTTGGCAAACACTCTGTTTATACAATCGCGCAACGACCAAGGCGGAAATTGTGCGAATCCGGGATCCACCGGACGACGCTGAAATTGTATAATAAAGAGGCAACCGAGACTGTCCAACTCCGCTATTAGCGGAGTTAAAACAGGCAAACCCATACAACACATTCGGGTAAACTGGAGGGAACTATAACCAGATAGTTAGAAAATAGGAAGCCTCATTAATTAATGACAGCTATTTTTGGGGTGTAATTTCGGGCATTACTTATATAGATAGGTACTAATATAAGAAAGTACTATTAAGCGGTTCTCATACCACCTGATACAAACCTGTTACGGCAAATCTGCATGTAAACACCATAGGGACGAGCCATCAGCATTAAAGCACCAATCTGACCCAGGCAGGCAGTAATAATCTGTTCCAATGTTGCACCTGTAGCAGCAACTAGCCCGATATAAACCGGAATCTGGAAAGAGACAAACGCCACTATATCGAGAATAGTATCTCCAACTTTTCTTGATTTGAAGATGTGGCTAAAGCTCATTATCCAGTCGCGATAGATACCATAAGGACGGGCAACCAGCATATTAACCGGAATACTCATCAAACGAGACTGCAGGGATTGTTCAATAGTCAACCCGGCTACCAGAATCTCAACCAGCAATCCAACAACCAATCCAAAACTGATCAGAGCAAATGTATCTGCCAGTGTTTCGCGTTTAATTGACATATCACTCCCCCTGAATGCAGACAATAGAAAACCTCTGACGTAAGTCACATCAGAAAAATTCTGAAAAAAAATTAATAGGTTGTCAGATACAGGCCGCCTGGTTTCGAGCGATTGAGACACCTGTTTGACGCGGCATAATTTATACCTGACAAGAACAATTTACAACAGTGAATAACTTTGTTTTAAACGATAAAAACAATATATAATTTGGTTAATTGAATATTTAACAGAATATAAGCCCAATCAAGACTACCAGAGCAAAAAGTCTTACTGACATAAAATTAACTTCTTAATCGACTTTCAAATTTCTGGTGAGTTTTTGATCAGGGAATACAGCCAGATTGGAGCAGATAGCAAAAAACCCTGCCTTTCAACAAAAGTACAGGGCTTTTATTTCCTTTGAACTTGCGGAGTTTAGTGTCAGGCTGACTTAGCCAGGGGCAACAGAGGGAACACTTTCATTACCGAGTATTGAGTACCTTCAGCCGTTGTTTCGCTCTTCATCAATACCACTTCATTAACCGTCATGCGGTAACTGGGCATATTGAAGAAATGGCTGTGAGTCACATGATGGTGCTGCTTGAAACGAGCCAGTGTGACATGGGGTCGGAAGTTGCGCATTTCACGACGCATTCCGTGCATAAGAGCGCCTTCTTCGCAAATTCGGGACAGCGTGTTCAACTGCTGGCCTGAATGTATATTCAAGGCCAATGCCCGGGGTCTGTGTGCGTCAGGCAAAAATTCAAAACACCCGGTCATACAGTCGAATCCGTGCACATTTGCCAGGGAATCTTCGATGTAGCTGGAAAACTGCTCAAGACTCTGTTCGTCACACTCACCCAGAAAGCGCAGTGTTATGTGTTGCTGCTGCGGCACCATCCAGCGGAGCTTGTGCTGAAGCACATCACCGGCCCGGTGCCGAGCTTTCTTGTGCAGTGTCGCTGCAAGCTCCAGCGGAATCCTGACAGCGATGAATGCACGGATGTTTTTTTGATCTTTTGTTTTCATCAGACACTTCAATTATCACCGCTCTTTGCCCGCATTATGCCTTGGTCCGGGTCAGATAGCGACGATAATCAGTTAAAATAAGATTAAGGATTTGCTAGCCTGTCAGCTAATGCTTTCAGGGTTTGACGATTGGGCTTGAGACCGGTGGGTATCTGCTCAGCCGGGAGCAAGCGAATCATATCAGGAATCTTGAATCGGCTAATGATGCCTGCAAGCTTTTGTTTTGTAAACACCTCATTCAGAGAGCCCGATTCGGTTTGCACAAACGCAAAAGGCCTTTGCCCATAATCATCATCCCTTACAGATACCACAACCGCCATAATGATGTCGTCAATGCTCAGTAAAGCCTTTTCAATTTCCTCCGGATGAATGTTCTCCCCGCCAGAAATCAGCATATTATCTATACGACCAATAACCATTATTTGATCGCCAGAATACTGTCCAAGGTCGCCAGTGTGATACCAACCTTGCTCATCGACGATCGGAATAATGCTGCCGCCGTCAAAATAGCCTGCAGATAAGGTTTTGCCTCTGACCAGAATCTCTCCGGAAGCGACGATTTTCAGCTCCCGAAAGGGTAGTGGCTCACCTGAAGTTACCCCGGAGTTGGCAAATTCCGGGGTTCCGGTACAAACCTGGGCACTCATCTCTGTCATGCCATAAGTGGTTAGAATATTAATACCTTTCTTCTGAACTTGAGATACCAGTTCAGGAGACGCAAACCCTCCGCCCAAAAGAATGTATTTCAGCTCACTGTTATCCAGCCAATCGGCTCCTCTTACCAACAATCTGCGCAACTGAGTATTGACCAGGGATACATGGGTGATTCTGTATTCCGACAGCAATCGCTGTAATGACATTTTTTGCGTATCTATCACTATCTCGGCACCTGCGAGCAGGCAACGAACCACAATGCCAAAGCCGCCAACATGGAACAGTGGCAGAGACAACAGCCAGCCGTCATGCTCTGTCAGAGGCGTACAGGATTGAGAACCTTTCGCACTGTAAACATGATTGGAGAAAGTATGACTGACAGCCTTGGGCACACCGGTAGTGCCTGACGTCGGAATCAGATCAAACATAACGTCTGGCTCGATGACCAAACGGCAATCCGCCACTTCAGGCTGGTCAGGGAAGGCGGGGCATTCCAGGCCAGTTATTGTTCCAAACCCTTCATGAAGGGTCCACTGGGCTCCGATCTTCTGGCAATACTGTATCTTCTGCACGTCAGGCATTTGCGGATTGACTGGGCAATAGACCCACCGGCTTCTCAGGCAGGCTATGATCAGTATGACCGCATCCCATGCACAGGTTATCGGTACCAGAATCCGATCACCTCTCCTGACACCCTGGCTATAAAATGCATCACGGAGTGTTTCTACCCTTGCGTCCAACTCAGCCCGGGATACAGGCTGACCATTTACTCTGGCAACGACCCTTTGAGGATCTTTGAGTGTCCACTCTCTCAGAGGGCAGAACGATAACTCCATACATTCTCCATGGCATTGAGTAAATCTAAAGGCATTCGCCGACCGTACTCAGGCAACCGGCAAAATCCGGGGTTCTGAAAAGCAGAGAGCGTATCAAGGCCAGGACTTTCCATCGGGTCACACTGCAGACTGAGTTGCTCGATTAGACTCAGCCCCAAAGCACTTTCAAAGGATGAGCTGAAAACGACTCTGACCTTATTTTCCCTGGCCCAGTCAGCCAGGGTCAAACATCTGGAAACACCACCCACCAGGGTTGGTTTTAATACAACAGCCCTGAGCCCGTCTTCAGCTCTGAATCTATTCATTTCCAGCGGAGTCGTGCCAGGCGCAAACTCCTGCAATGTTTCGTCCAGCGCGTAACCGACGCCGGTTGTTCGGAATAATTGCGGAAATTCTGCATAATACTGTGTAGGTTCTTCGATATAGCTCACTCTGCAGGCAGGCACCTGCCCGGCAAACTCTAGAGCTTCATCGAAAGACCAGCGTTGATTGGCATCCAACCTCAGTTTTACATCGTCAGGAATCCGATCAAGAATTTGATTAACCGCGTCAACATCCTGCCCAATGTTGTTGCGCCCGACCTTTAATTTGAACTCATCGGGCCAGTTCTCAGACCAGTCATCCAAACGTTTGAGTGTTAATGCATCAGCTCCCATAAGCAAGGGTGATTCAGAGACTCTCTCTTGACTCCAATGCTCTTTGCCGAGACTGAACTGAATGCTCTCGATTGCAAATGCAACCGACGGATATAGAAGACTCTGATCGATCACCCCATGGGAACAATAGTATTCTGCCGCATCTTTCAACTGCCCCTGAGCTTCAAAGACAGTTTCCCGGCTAAAACCTGGCAGTGGAGAAGCTTCGCCGTAATGCACCCGCCCAATCCGATCGACCATCTCAAGAATGAGGCCTTCACGGATTGTCAGTGTCATCGTTTTTAACGAAAGCGGCTTGCTCAGTGGTTGTCGGTACCGATATACGTTGCAGGACTGAAAGAGAGCATGTGTCATAGTGAGCTCAGGTCACAAAAGTAGCTGCCTTATAATCGCAGCCATAGCTTCTGGCCGCTCCCGGTGGATGTTATGGCCTGCTTCTTTGATCTTATGAACACTATTAACACACCCCATCTCAAGTAGACGGTGTGCGATGTCCTGAAATTTCAGGTCACGTTCGCCACAAAAATAATGTGACGCTTCTGAAGAGCGATTGAGAACCCCGCAGAACTCTGGCTGCCGGGACAGACTGAACGCTTCAAGTGCCCATGCCAGAGATTCCCCATTTGCGTCGGCTTTGTCGGGAGATAAGCCCTCAATTTGATGACTTGAAGAACGATGCTGCATCAGTCGCTCCCGCTCACGACTGTTCAGATCCGCAAAGACTGGCTGGTGATACCAGCGCTGCAGAACTTCATTGAGTGGATCATTGCGAAACTGTTCCGCCCAGTCCTGATCATTCTTCCAGCGAGCCTGACGCTCAGAGTTGTCTTCCAAACCGGGATGGGACGACTCCACCAGCAGCCGGTCAATAGACTCTTCTGCCAGAGCAAGGTGGCTCATTGCCAGTCGTCCGCCCAGTGAATAGCCCAACACACTGTAATGATCGAGCCCCAATTGACAAAGCGTTCCCCGAAGCAGTTCGCTGAACGCTTCAAAAGCATTATCCTGGCTGACTTTGACATCACGACTTTTGCCATGCCCGGGTAAATCAACGGCCACCAGATACAGATCACTTTCCAGGTATCCGGCCAAATCCTCCCAGTCCCCGGAGTCTCCCAAAAAACCATGCAATAAAACCAGCGGCACACCTTCACGGATACCCCAGGTTCGATAAGCAAGGTTGGTTGCGTTCATGACAACATCTCCAGCTGGCTCAACGCCTGCTTTATCTGCTCAGCAGCCTGACCGGGTCGAGTCATCACCTCAATGACGGATGCGCCCGGCTTCTGGCTCACCTGCTTCAGCAAAGCGGCCAGCGTCTCTCGACTGTCCGGCTGATGGTAGGGCAATCCAAACATTTCTGCGGCCTGACGGGCAATCAAGCCATGAGGGCTGACAAAATATTTCTGCGCAGCTTCGGGTCGATCCTCAACCGGCAACAGGTTAAAAATACCACCGCCATCATTGTTAATGACCAACAGAGCAAAGGGGGAATTTAACTGCCTCAGTAATTGCAGGGAATTTAAATCGTGGAGAAATGATAGATCACCAACGACAGCCACCATAAATTTCTTTTCACCCACAGCACAACCTGCTGCCGTTGCCACCAATCCATCAATACCGCTGGCGCCACGGTTTGCATATACCTGCCCGGCCGGGGCAAGGGAGAACATATCCAATAGTCGAACGGGCAAACTGTTTCCAACAAAAAGGCAGCTGTCGTCAGGCAATAGTTTGGTCAGATACGTCCCCAGCCAACGTTCAGTCAATGAGCCCGGGGTCGAATCCAGCCTGGCCACCAGAGTATGAACCGATTGAGATAACTGTTCGATCTGACCTTTCCATAATGGATCAGAGCCCTGGGCATCGGAAAGTTCAGCCAACATACGACAGTAGTCTGCAACAGGCCCGACCAGTCGATAAGTCTGACAGTGACCGGTATCCATTCGGCGAAATGCCTGGCCAACCATCCAGTAATGCTGCCACTCGCCGGAAGAAATAAACTTATCCAGTCTCTTTGAAACCAAATGAGCACCCACCTGAAGAATACGATCAGCCTGACTCAAAAGTGCTTTTCCAGCTTTGCTGGCCAAAAGCAGATCAGGATGGGGAATAGCCGACGGATGGCCATAAAGCTGAGATTGAAGATCGGCCAGAAGAGGCCAGCCCAATGCCTGGGCCAATCCTGCAAGCGCTTCGGCAGACTCTTGCTCATTAATACGACCCGCTATGATCAAGCCTTTACCCGTCGTAAAATCTGACCAACCAACAGGACATTTGTTCAGTGATATATTCATCTCAGTGTCGTAGACAGTGTGAGGCGTTCTGGCTGAGCACCAGAATGACAGTCGACTCAGATAACCTGAAAAATCATGGGCCCTGCCTTCAGGGTACAAAGGCTCCCGAAACATGCAGTTGATATGCATGGGAAGCCCCTGCTGGCAGGATCGGGCAAAGGCCTGATCAATACTGGTCAGTAACCAGCTGGGGGGAATATTCTCATCAGGTGTTGGCAGCTTTAGGGCAGCTCCGGGATAACCGGCATAAATATCCTGCTGCTCAATGGCCTGATTGGCACCGCAGTCAATAAGCTCAAGAGGTCGATCAGCCGTAACTATAACCAGAGGAACACCAGACTGCCTGGCTTCTATGATGGCAGGGTAGAGGTTTGCAACCGCTGTCCCGGAAGTCGTGATCACTGCAACCGGTTTACGAGTACTTTTAGCCAGTCCCAGGGCAAAGAAGCCCAGACCGCGTTCGTCAAAATGGACATGCTTTTCAAACTGACTGTATTCGGCTGCCACCAGCGTCAGTGGGGCAGAACGGGAGCCTGGTGCAATACATACCTGCTCTACACCCAACCGGCTCAGCTCTTCCAGAATCAGTGCTGACCAGAGAAAATTCAGGCTAGGATGTCTGGTGGGAAAGGTCATAAGATCTTCCAGTTCGGTTAGATGCATCCATCACAGGGGCTTCAGGATCCAGCAATGACAGAAGGGTTCCGATCTTGTTATTCAGCTCCTGCCACTCGTCCTGAGCATCTGAGCCATTGACTATCCCCGCACCTGAAAACGCCCTGAGCTGTCTCTCTTCCAGCAGAGCACTGCGAATCGATACCGTGAACTCACTGCGCTTTTTACCCAACACACCGCAAGCTCCAGCGTAGAGCCCCCTGCTATAAACTTCACGTTCTTCAATGAAGTGCCTTGCCATCTCCCTGGGCTCACCACCCACGGCGGGCGTAGGATGCAAAAGAGATAGAAGCTGACTGTCACTGACTTCGTCTTTGAGCACGCCCCTTATTACTTGTCTTAGATGCTGAATCGTTTTTAGTTTGACCACAGAATGACTGCGGTCAAATTCCAGATCACAGCAGATGGATTCCAGCCGCCTGCGGATATCATCCAGCACGAGACGATTCTCATGAACGTTCTTTGAGTCATTAAGCAGACGCAACTCAAGTTTGAAATCTTCATGGCGACTACTGCCCCGCCGGGTCGTCCCTGCCAGGGCTTCAGTCTGAACAACGCGATCGACACGGCGAAACAAACGCTCCGGAGAGCAGCCAAAGAAGAGGGAGCCCTGATCGGATTCAAAAGCAAAAACGTAAGACCTCGGGTTAGCCAATTGCCAGTGATAGAGTAGCATCCAGGGGTTCAGCTGACCTTCCAGAAGACTCAATTGTGCCTCTCTGGAAAGCACCACTTTCTGCAAGGCTCCTGACTCGAAACCCTCAAGGGCATGCCCAATCAAAGACGTCCAGTGTGCCTGATCGGGTAGGAATTCCGGGGCTCCCAATAAATAATGACTGTCCACTTCTTCAAGTGTCCAGCTGACCTGCGCAAGATAGTCCAGGGCCTTCTCAAGACTGGTGCCCCATGACAGCTCATCATGACCCAGCAGATGACAGGCCAATGAACACCCTTTTCGGGTCTGAACCACTTCGATCACCGGGAAAAAGAATTCGCCATACCCAAACTCAGGCCAGATCATCTTCTGACTGTCCGAAAAAGACAGGTATCCGAGGCAACGTGTTGTTTTATCCAGCATTGCGTTCACCTGTTGAAAGCAAGTGTTCACCTCAGACTGGTCTTTGACTTTGAACCGCCAGGCTTTTCCAAGCCCCGCTGCCTTGTAGTCACTCTCGCGATCCTGCCAGTAGCTTTTTCCCGGTAGTGTCTGACCTGACAGCCAGTTAAATAAATTAATCATGGGAAGGGGCTGTTCTATCCGCACCAGAGTCTGCTCCGGTGCACCGGACAGTCGAAGCTGCCTCAGCCTCTCAGTCAGCTCTGCTACCTGACTTCGAACTTCTTCTATCAACACCCTACTCCCAAGCGCTAAGGCCAAATGCGGATGTTAATTGTACGTATCAGAATCAATCCCTTCAGGATGGTATTTACCGAAGTATCATGCTCTCGTCATTCCCGACTTCATTCTCGTCATTCCCGACTTCATTCTCGTCATTCCCGACTTCATTCTCGTCATTCCCGCGAAGGCGGGAATCCACACTGACTCACCACCAGAACCATCCTGCCCGGTGCCCCCCTGGCCTTGTCATCCCGGAGAAGGCGGAGTCCCACTGTTGGGGCTGGATTCCCGCTTTCGCGGGAATGACGACTTCCTTAACAACTCGTTCCCACGCTGGAGCATGGGAACCAGAGTTTTGCGACAGTCTCCTTCGCGGGAATGACGACCTCAGAGCATGGGAATGATCTGTTGGAGTTTTCGACACCCTCGCTCTGCGTCGGAATGCATACCTCCATCAAAAGCCCCAACAAAAGCATGACCAAAAGCCGAATGGAAATGGTATTATAGAACCTGATACAAATACTCTGGAACTGGATCGAGTATGGCAACCAATGGCGAATCTGCCAAAAGATGGCTGGAAGAAAATCAGGATAAGGTTTCTGTTGAACGTATACGACAAATCCGAGATAACATCTCAAACAAACTGCAGGAGCTCGATGAATCCGACGAGACCTATCCCGGTCTTCTGGAAGCTCTGGACGTAATGGATAACCACCTGCTTCAGCAAGAACAGGACTCACCTGCGCCAGAGAGTGAATCTGCCAGCCTGGACCTGGGCCCGCTGATTCCTCAATCCGACCTTCAAGCCCCTCAACTCAGTGCCCAAGAGAAAAAGTTGAAGTTTCAGCAGTTACTGAAAAACGGGAAAATTTAACGCCCTGACCTTCACAACCCCTGCCATCACGACTACTGAAGTCCAAAAAAACCTTATAAAAAACAGTGGCACCGCAGTGATCTCTTTTGGTGCCACGCTGAAAGCCCGGGCATCTGTTTAATCAAACTCTCAGTATGAAACTTTCAGCCGCTTGCACTCCGCTACGACCAGGTCATAACTCCAGACCAGGTCTTTGGGAGCGGGTTCTTCATGCTCAATCAATTTGTGACACATCTGCATGGGATTCAACCCTTTCTTCTTCAATCGCTCCAGGGTTTGTTTCAACTCGGCATCATGAGGATCAATCTCATCACTCTCCTGATGACGCTTTTTGACAGCCACTTGCAATTGCTTCATGGCATCCTCCCTCTGTGAACTCAGGATTTGTTAATGAAAAAAGACACCTCTTACTCTATACCCGATGGATCAATTCTGCGTACTGCAAAGCGATTATGACAACGAGGGCTCTTCATCATCAACACGGGAAACAGTACGAGTCCTGCTCTCCACTTTTTCAAAACGCTCTATCATATCCCTCGAGGGCTGACGTCCCAAAAAGCTGAATAAAATACAAGCCACCATAGAAATCACGAACCCTGGTATTATCTCATAAAGATCGAACAGACCACCGGTTAACGGTTTCCATATCAGCACGGTGACAGCACCAGTAACAATGCCCGCCATGGCTCCCAGCCCGGTCATTCTTTTCCAGTAAAGCGACAGAAGCAGGGCCGGACCGAAAGCCGCCCCTAAGCCAGCCCAAGCATAAGACACCATTGCAAGAACACTGCTGTCGGGATTCATCGCCAACCAGGTGGCGATCACCGCAATGCCTACAACCGCCAGTCGACCCACCAGCAAAACTTCCCGGGCATTCGCGCCAACTTTGAAAAGATCCCGATAAAAGTCTTCAGCAAAAGCCGTAGAACAAACCAGCAACTGAGAATCGGCAGTGCTCATAATAGCCGCCAGAATAGCGGCCAGTAAGATGCCAGCGATCACCGGATGAAAAAGCGTATTCACCATCAACATAAAAATGGCTTCCGGATCATCCAGCTGAATACCGGATCGCTGGGTATAAACAATACCCGCCAGACCCACCATTAAAGCGCCCAGCATACAGATGCCGGTCCAGCTCACAGCAATTCTTCTGGCTAAAGTCAGCTGATCTGAAGATTGCACCGCTTTAAATCTGGCCAGAATATGAGGTTGACCAAAATAACCCAGCCCCCAACCCAATAACGAGAAAATGGTAATGAGAGAAAGCGTCTGACCTTCACTGGTTGTAAAAAGGTTCAGAAGCTCCGGATTCAGCTCACCGATTTCCACAAACACCTGATCCACCCCGCCACTGACCTCAAGTGCTGCAACGGGCACAATCAGCAAAGCGGCTGCCATGAGCAAACCCTGAATCAGATCCGTCCAGCAAACCGCCAGAAAACCTCCAAACAGGGTGTAAGAGATCACCGACAACATTCCAATGACTACCGCCCACTCATAATCGATGCCAAAAACAGATTCAAAAAGCTTGCCCCCGGCCACCAGACCAGAGCTGGTGTAAAACAGGAAGAAAATAAGGATGAATGCTGCCGATATGGGTTGTAGTAACCCCTTATGATCTTCAAAACGACTGGCGAAATATTCTGGTAACGTCAGTGAGTCGTCGGCAACTACGCTGTATACTCTCAAGCGTCGGGCAACAATCAACCAGTTCAGCCAGGTCCCCCCCAACAGGCCTGCAGCCAACCAAAATGCTTCCAGACCTGCGGCAAAAGCATAGCCCGGCAATCCCAGCAGCAACCAGCCACTCATATCCGACGCCCCCGCGCTGAGGGCGGCAGACCATGGACCCAGCGAGCGGCCCCCAAGAAAATAATCTGCCGAACTGAGCGTTCTCTGCCAGGCGATGTAGCCGACCCCCAGCATCACGGTAAAATAAACCAGAAAGGTCAGGATTATCTGCAGGTTTCCTTCGGGCATAATTGATTCCATGATTGTTGTTGGTGCTTTTTTTTAATCAAGGTAGTTCATTTATGAATCTTCGGTAATACTCAGGCATTTTTTATAGTCAGATGGATTAATCGACTATTTTTCCCAACTCACCAACCTTAACCATCTACTTAACTCAGATTTCCTTTCGAATTAAGATTATCTGGCTATCCTTATCTCCCATATCCAGTCTTTATGAACTGCCGGCATCTTGATACTGGCTTCTGTCTGGAGCCAACTGTCTGAGTTCAACCCATGGCAATGCACCCCATGATCCAACTTAAAGACTGCGACCGAGTCTGGATTAACGTCAATCTGGCGACTTTTGATCCTGCCGTATCAGATCCTTATGGCTTGAAACACCATTGTGCCCTGGGTATTCACAATGGCAGAATCGCACGCATCGACCCCATGTCCGAGGTTACCGCTACGCGGCTGCCCTATGATGTGATCGATGGTCATAATGGCTGGCTGACCCCCGGCCTCATTGACTGCCATACTCACCTGATTTTCGGCGGCCATAGAGCCCAGGAATTTGAACTAAGACTGAAAGGCGTGCCCTATGAACAGATTGCCGCCCAGGGCGGTGGTATTCTTGCCACTGCCAGGGCCACCCGGGTGCGCTCCAAAGAGCAATTGATCAAATCGGCTCTACCCCGCATCAAGGCATTAACCACTGAAGGCGTTACACTGATCGAAATCAAATCAGGCTATGGCCTGAACTTGACGGATGAAATCAAGATGCTGGAAGTGGCCAAAGAGCTGCGCAATCGCCACTCCGTAAAAATTATCAATACCTTGCTGGTTGCCAATGCATTGCCTCCGGAGTATGCGGGCAGAACCGATGAATACGTTGACATGATCTGCCAACAACTCATCCCGGAATTAGCTGAAAAAAAACTCGCAGAAGCCGTGGATGTAAATTGTGAAAATGTTGCCTTCACCATGACCCACAAAGCCAGAATTTTTCAGGCAGCAATAGACCACGGTCTGCCGACAAAATGCCATGCCGAACAGTTCAAAGAAAATGGGGGAGCTTCTCTGGCAGCACAAATGAAGGCACTCTCCTGCGATCACCTGCAACATATCTCTGAGCAGGGAATTGTCGATATGGCCGAATCCGGATCCATTGCGGTGCTGCTTCCCGGATCTTATTACTTCATGCGTTCTCAGACTGTCCCCCCGGTTGAACTGCTAAGGCAATATCAAGTCCCGATCGCGCTTGCCACAGACACTAACCCCGGGACGTCACCCCTGGCCTCAATAAGAATGATGATGAATATGGGTTGTATCTTTTTTGAACTCACACCCGCAGAAGCTTTGGCAGGGGTCACTATTAATGCTGCTCGTGCCCTGGGGATTGCCGACCACTATGGCAGCCTTGAAGAGGATAAAGTGGCAGACTTTTGTCTGTGGGATATTGATCATCCTAATGAACTGGCTTATCAACTGGGGCACTGTCCTTTGCGGCAGCGGGTTGTTGATGGGGTGATTACTGATGTCAGGCAGTGATTGACTCAAACAGGTAGAGTTCCCACTCCCTTTCCATCACTTTTTAATCGCAAACAGGCCTGAACTTGTGTAAATGAGGCAGCTTGTGGAGAGAAGGCTAGATCTTTACGACAAGCCCTTCAACAAAACGGCTTTCTTTTCCCCGTGTGATGACTCCACCTCCCGGAGAGACAATTATGAGCTAACCTTCTGGACTGTGCCTCTTCTTACACTTTTTGGATGCTTGGAAAGTAAGATTCTTGAACGAAAAGGTAGCCTTCACCCAGGCCCCCCTTCGTAAAGTCAGGAAGAATTTATCCCGGTCTGGACCGATGTCGAGATTGCACCGGCTGTAATCACTTTCTGGATAAAGTGCTGTGGCTATTCGGTGCAATCCAGATCAAACTAATGCAAGAAAAGCTACTCGTAGACCTCAATGTCGCACGACACATGTCCGCTGTTAAAAAGCAAACCTGAATCAGGAATTGATGGAAATATCGCTGACCGAGACAGCGGGGAATTGTGCAATTATTACCTTTAAGCGCGATACAGTTGCTGTTGGCAAAATAGCAACTACTGGGGGTATACAGATAAAAGACAAAGTACCTGATTTAGCAAATTATAAAGGTCAACATGTAAAAAAATCGACACCTTACATGTAAATTTAAAAAGCTTTGCTAGACTATTTTCCAAGCCGGTTAGCGCAAGAGCATTGAGCTGACCGTTCTATATCATCGAGACTTATAGAGTTTGCGGTTTTTATAATCCTGCATGCATGGATATAAACTTTTCTGACTCTAGTCGCATATTTTGTCTGTTGCCAAAAAAAGACGTTTTTCTAAATTTTTGTGTTGTTTGTCGTATATTTTCTCCTTCTGTGGGGGGGGGTATCGGTTTTCGTAGCCAACGGATGATCAACTTAAAATTGGGAGAAAATTGGACGGGCGGTAGCCTTACCTTGAGGTTTTATGTTTGTCGGTCTACTTGTTCGTCCTGGGGAAAAACTATGTAAAGCCCACGAAGCCAGTGTGCTCAATGGCTATAGGAACATCCACTACAGAGCGACATACACATTCCGTGTCTTGCAAAAGCAGGCTGGGCAGCACAGGCTTAGAGCCTTCCGCTTGCGTGTTTGTGTTGTGCCCAGTTGGCTACATTTACCGTCGGTCTGTCTTAGCAGAGACTCACGGTGACGAAATCCAAGCACTGTTAACAAAAAATTAAGGCAGAGCGAACTGCCCAACCGCCCTTAGAAGAACCAGATGAACCCATACCTGAGTGACCCGTTAAGGCAGCGGCGAATCAAACAAAAGACCAATAAATAACCGAGGGGCAACCGTTTACTGCTGATGGAGGCTTCTGTGTAAGTCCGTCGATATAGGCTGGCTGTAGCCCGTGAAGTCAGAAGCCTCGCCTGACGGAGGGTGTCGCAAAACTCTGGTTCCCATGCTTCAGAGGGTGTTGCAAAACCATTAAGCAGCTCCATGAGCGCAGGTAACTCTAAAAAACTTTCCACCCCCATGCGACAGTTTTAAATTTTGGGTTTTAGCGATCATTAGCCATTGAGTGCGGATGATCGCTAACATTCCCCAAATCATTGTAAATAAACGCTGCAAAGCAAAGGCTACTACCCTGCTCAGGTTATAAGCCAGAAGGTGAAGGTTAAACTCCAGCTTCACTTCAGCGTGGGAACCCATACCCATCTCACGCTCTAGAGTCCGCTTTTCAGGCGTGTTATGCATCCCCACGCAGAGGGAGGGTGTCGCAAAACTCCAACAACTCGTTCCCATGCTCTGAGGTCGTCATTCCCGCGAAGGCGGGAATCCAGCGCCAACGGTGGATCTCTGCCTTCTCGGGGATGACAAGGCCAGGGGCGCGCCGGGCAGTATGGTTATGGTGGTGAGTCAGTGTGGATTCCCGCCTTCGCGGTAGTGACGAGAATGAAGCCGGGAATGACGGGAATCAACTCGTTCCCACGCTGGAGAGAGTTTTGCGACACCCTCAGAGGGCGGGGAAGTAATTTAAGACTTTGGTAACGAAAGGAAAAATATGGTGAATTTGAATACGGTATTCCTTCACATCATACAATTTCAAGGCGTTTGCTGCTACCAACCCAAAGCAATTCCAGAAGTGTTGTTGAGTAGATGCAAGCCCTCCACAAAGTAACTAATAATGTAATGGTGGTTGCACTACGATTGGTGGAGAAACAGCAACAGGGTCCTGCCGATAAAGGCAAGGATATAGGTGCAATTCACATCATGGTGACTTTGTTTGCGACTGCGATCGAATTGGTTTTGGCCAAACATATGCATAACGTTTGTGACAGTGGCTAACTTGATTTCGACAACATTCCAAGCCTCAGCAATCTGAAGATTGGTTTTATCTTCTGCAGTCAGGACTACGATTTTTTAAGCGTTGAGCTGTGCGGGTTGGATCCTTATCAGACGTCGATGGAATTTTTATCTATTTTTCTTACTGTGTGCCTAATTTAACTTTTGGAGCAATTCTCACAGTCAGTCATCATTATTTTCTTAGGATTTAATGATAATGACTGATTTGAAAATGTTAGGCACTAAGAATTTCAACGCACTACACTAGGTCTAGCGATAGCGACGGAGTGGAAAGGTTATGTTTTCAACAACTCCCCCTGCTACTCAGGTTTTGTGGCGCGATGCTAACGGTGACGATTACCATACTGCGCCGAAACAGTTTGACCAGCGTGGCGTTGCGAACGCTTCCGGGCACCAGCGCAGTGGAGCTGATCAGAGGGAAATTGGCGGCAGACAGCTTGCCGTAATTCTCGGTTACTACAACGGTGAGTCATACCTCTGGGAACAGCTACATTCGATCTTTAACCAAACTCACCCCCCTTCTCACATTTTCATTTCTGATGACGCTTCTGACACCGAACTGTGCTCGGAATTACTTGGGTATCATCGGCATTGTTCAGAGAAAGTCAGCATCTGGGTCAGGGCGGCAAATATCGGGTTCGCTAATAATTTCTTAAATGCTCTAAGCTACGTTGATGAGCCGTTCAGGTATTTTGCTTTTAGTGATCAGGATGATGTCTGGCACTCTGACAAACTTGAAAAGGCTCTAGATAGTCTGGAACAGCACCCCGAAGATAAACCAGCACTTTATTGTGCACGCACCCTTGTAACCGACGAAACCTGTAACGTTATCAAAGGTGTTTCGCCGTTATTTAGTAAACCACCGTCTTTTACTAATGCCCTTGTGCAGTCTATTGGCAGTGGCAATACGATGGTATTCAATAAGGCGGCGCGGGATCTTATCGTTGAATCATCATCAAACACAGAAGTCGTTTCCCACGACTGGTGGTGTTACCAGATCATTTCGGGTGCTGGTGGCATCGTTGTTTACGACCAGGAACCTTGCCTGAGATACCGTCAGCACGCAAATAACCTGATTGGCGCAAGCAAGGGCTGGAAAGCTCGATTCATTCGAATCCTAGGTTTGTTACAAGGAAGGTTCCGCAGCTGGAATGACATTAATCTTTCTGCGCTCGTTAAACACAGATCGCTACTCACACAGGAGAATCAAAATTATCTGGACAATATTATAATGGCCCGCCGCTCAAATTTTATTAAACGTTTCTTCTTGTTTTGTCGCTCAGGCATTTACCGTCAGACGCTGTTCGGCAACCTCGGCCTGCTCTTGGGTGTCATTATTAACAAGGTCTAAGCTATGACGATACTGGTAACGGGGAGTGCTGGCTTTATTGGTGCCAATTTTGTCATTGATTGGCTTTCGGAAATGGATGAAACCGTCATCAGTCTTGATAAGCTGACCTACGCCGGCAATCTTAATAACCTCTCTGAAGTTGAAGAAGATGAACGCCACATTTTTGTGAATGGCGATATTGGCGACAGCATTCTGATCGATAGGTTACTGCTCATCTACAAACCTCGGGCGGTGGTCAATTTTGCGGCGGAGTCTCACGTGGATAGGTCCATTCACGAGCCAGAAGCGTTCCTGCAAACCAACGTTATCGGTACTTTCAGACTGCTGGAATCCTCGCGGCGGTACTACGGCGAACTTAACGAAAAAGATAAACGTAACTTTCGCTTTCTACATGTCTCAACTGATGAAGTGTATGGTTCATTAGACGCAGACTCCCCTGCATCCGCGGAGACGGAAAGTTTCCAACCAAATAACCCATACAGTGCCAGCAAAGCCTCTTCCGATCATTTGGTACGTGCTTACTATCACACCTACGATTTACCAGCACTGACAACCAACTGTTCTAATAACTACGGCCCCTATCAATTTCCCGAAAAATTGATACCGCTGGTTATACACAATGCCATGGCACATAAGCCGTTACCAATCTACGGCGATGGATTGCAAATCCGTGACTGGCTCTATGTAGGCGACCACTGCGAGGCTATCCGGATGGTATTGGATGAAGGCAGCTGTGGCGAGGTCTACAATATTGGCGGCCTAAATGAAAAAGCCAATATTGAAGTAGTTCGCTTGCTTTGTGACATCCTCAACGAACTGCATCCTGTTAGCAGGAACGCGTCTATCACCAGCTATCATGACTTAATTACCTTCGTGGAAGATCGCCCAGGTCATGACAGGCGCTACGCTATTGATGCAAGCAAGATCGTAGCTGAACTCGGTTGGCATCCTGCCAAGTCCTTTACGACGAGCATTCAAAAAACCGTTGAGTGGTACCTGAATAACCAAGAATGGGTTGAACAAGTTATCAACGGTGACTATCACCAATGGATCGAGAGGCAGTACGCATGAAAATATTACTTCTTGGTGCCAATGGTCAATTGGGACTTGAATTGAGCCGCACCTTGCCT
Organism: Endozoicomonas sp. 8E; assembly: GCF_032883915.1. Classification (NCBI taxonomy): domain Bacteria; kingdom Pseudomonadati; phylum Pseudomonadota; class Gammaproteobacteria; order Oceanospirillales; family Endozoicomonadaceae; genus Endozoicomonas; species Endozoicomonas sp. 8E. The sequence continues at coordinate 5,136,718 of NZ_CP120717.1, forward strand.
GCCTTGGGAGAAGTCATGGCGTGTAGTCACGTCGAATTGGACATCACCGACCAGTATTCAGTGATAGAGGTCATTCACAACTTCAAGCCTCAGGTAATCGTTAATGCCGCTGCCTATACTGCTGTCGATCAGGCAGAAAGTGAGCGCAATATAGCCTTCAAGGTTAATGCGGAGGCTACGGGCATTCTGGCGAAGGAAGCGGCCAAGCATGATATCTGGCTGATCCATTATTCAACAGATTATGTTTTTGATGGCTGTAAACCCCGGCCCTATACGGAAGCGGATTCGCCAGGGCCGATTAATATCTATGGCGAATCAAAACTAGCAGGCGAACAGATCATTGCTGGCAGTGGCTGTCATCATCTTATATTTCGCACCACCTGGGTGATCGGGAAGGATGGCAATAACTTTGCCAAAACCGTTCTTCGCCTGGCCACCGAGAAAGACTCTTTAAGTATCATTAATGATCAGTTTGGCGTGCCAACCTCACCAGCATTAATCGCCCGGGTAACCATGAGTGCAATCGAAGCGATAGCCACTACTAGGCATTGGCCGGTGGGGTTATACCACCTTGCTCCCCATGGTGAGACAACATGGTATGGCATAGCTAAAACACTGCTCCAGTTTGCAGAAGATGCACAGCCCTCGCTTTCTGCAGGTGAAAGCAGCCTGCAGCCTATTAAAACCGCCGATTACCCCACACCCGCAAAGCGACCTGTCAATTCACGGCTGGATACCAGCAAGCTAGAGAAGCAGCTACCGTTCAATTTACCGCATTGGCGGTATGATTTTTTTGTAGCCGCAGAAGACATCATTAAGAGCTATAAAAGAGCATGAAGCGCAAAGGCATTATTCTTGCTGGTGGCAATGGCACACGGCTGTACCCAGCCACGCAAGTGGTGTCTAAACAGTTACTACCGGTGTTTGATAAGCCCATGGTGTACTACCCGCTATCAACGCTGATGCTCGCAGATATACGAGAAATGCTTATTATTTCAACACCCCAGGATACGCCTCGTTTCAGGGAGCTTTTAGGTGATGGCAGCCAATGGGGAATAAATATTGAGTATGCCCTACAGCCATCACCTGATGGTATAGCCCAGGCAATGATTATTGGTGAGGCATTTCTTGATGGCGCACCATCGGTATTGATTCTGGGCGATAACATTTTCTATGGTCATTCATTGCATGAAAAGCTAGCATCGGCCAATCAGCGCCAGGGTGGCGCGACCGTTTTTGCATACCATGTCAACGACCCTGAGCGGTACGGTGTTGCCGAATTTGATAAGGCCGGAAAGGTTATAAGCTTGGAAGAAAAGCCAAAAAAACCTAAATCAAACTATGCAGTTACCGGTTTGTATTTTTACGACGAGAATGCACCCGACTATGCCAAACAAATCAGGCCGTCTGATCGTGGTGAGCTGGAAATTACCGACCTGAATAATATCTACCTTGAGAAAGATCAGCTTTCGTTGGAACGCATGAGCCGTGGTTTTGCATGGCTGGATGCTGGTACCCATGAAAGTCTGGTTGAAGCTCACCAATTTGTACAAACCATTGAGCATCGCCAGGAACTAAAGATAGCTTGCCCTGAAGAGATCGCTTTTCGTCACAAATGGATAGATCAGGTGCAATTAGTGACACTTGCCCAACCTATGCTGAACAATGGTTACGGTAAATATTTGATACAGGTCATTCAGGAGGTTGGCGATGAAAGTAACTGATACTCCATTGCCAGAGGTTAAGGTCGTTGAACCATTGGTATTAGAGGATGAGCGCGGCTTCTTCTTCGAAAGTTTCAATCAAAAACGTTTTGAAGAAGCGATCGGGTACAGCGTAACTTTTGTGCAAGATAACCACTCAAAATCAACTAAAGGTGTATTGCGAGGACTCCATTACCAATTGCCACCAAAGGCACAAGGCAAACTAGTTCGTGTAGTTCAGGGTGAAGTATTTGATGTTGCAGTGGATATACGCAAATCATCACCCAGATTTGGGCAATGGGTTGGTGAGATATTATCTGAAGACAATAAAAAGCAGCTTTGGATACCAGAAGGTTTTGCACATGGTTTTCTGACGCTCAGCGAGACGGCAGCATTTCTTTACAAAACAACCGAATACTATACCCCTCAGTTTGAGCAATGCATTCTCTGGAGCGATCCAGTAGTGAAGATCGAATGGCCCGTTGTACCCTATGAATTCCCGATTGCGCTTGGTCAAACGCTGTCTGACAAAGACAAACAAGGGGTGAGTTTAAAATTCGCTAAGACATTTTGATATTCACGGAATTAACGAAGTGGCTATTCAGCTATTTGTACCTCATTTTCGCATCAACGAGTGTCTTGAGGAAATTCGAGAGTGCCTCGAGAAGGGTTGGACGGGGTTGGGTTTCAAAACCATCGAGATGGAAAATAAATGGAAAGAGTACACGGGGTTACCCCATGCACATTTTCTGAGTTCGAACACAGTTGGGTTACACTTGGCCTTGCACATGTTTAAGACCGAGTTCGGCTGGGTAGATGGTGATGAGGTTATTTCAACTCCACTCACGTTTGTGTCTACCAATCATGCAATTGTTTACACCAATCTACTACCAGTCTTTGCTGATATAGATGAATCACTATGCCTTTCACCTGAGAATATTGAGCAAAAGATTACGTCACGTACTCGTGCTGTGATCTTTGTTGGAATTGGAGGTAATACAGGTCGATATCCAGAAGTCGTCAAGCTTTGCAAGGATCGAGGCCTGATGCTCATTCTGGATGCTGCGCACATGGCAGGCACACGCCTTAATGGCAAACATGTCGGCCACGATGCGGACTGTACCGTCTTTAGTTTCCAGGCAGTCAAAAACCTGGCTACCGCTGATTCCGGTATGATCTGCTTCCCCGATCAGGCACGAGACGAGCGCGTGCGCAAATTAACTTGGCTGGGAATTAACAAAGACACTTACTCAAGAACTTACACCCAGAGCTCTTATAAATGGATGTACGACGTAGACGAAATCGGCTTCAAATACCATGGGAATTCTATTATGGCAGCAATAGGACTTGTATCGCTACGTTACCTTGATAGAGATAATGCCTATCGTCGTCAGCTTGTAAAGTGGTATCAAAATTGCTTAGCCAACAACGAGTTGATCAGAATTGTACCTATTGCCAACGAGTGCGAATCATCCTGTCATCTTTTTCAAATTCGTGTCTCCAACCGCGATGAGATACTCATGGCCCTTAATGAATACGAAATATCGCCAGGCGTTCATTATCGAGACAACACAGAATACAGGCTCTACAACCAGGCTGCTGGCACATGTCCTAAAGCACATCTAGCAAGCAAAGAAATTCTTTCACTCCCTATGCACATGAGCATCACCGAGCGCGACGTCCAAACTATAGCTGATGCATTGAAAGAAGTTATTAAATCAAAGGCTGGTTAGTCTATGGAAGATATATTGAAACAAATTGAAGTACAAAGCATTTTTCTTAGTAAAAAAATCAATCTAATAGAATTACATAAATCACAACATAAAAGAAACCGCTTTGGCAGCAAGAAGATCAGAGTACATCGAAACCAAAATTTCGAATCAATCGCTTCACTATTGACTATATTTGGAAATTTTTCCGGTTATGAATACATCCTCAGTATAGGTAGCTATGATGATAGCTTGTCTTACCAGGACATTAAGAAAGTGGATGTCGATTTAGAGTTAATTTGGATTGATTATGATCGCTACTTATTAACAGATAGCGAACTTACTGATTTCATTGCTGAGCGCATAACATACTTGCGTAATTTATCTATGGCACCAATTCTAATCATCGACTCACCGGATGCTGTACGGGTAAATTTTAATATTTCTTTAAAGAGAGCAGTCAAAGAAATAGTTGGTGTCTATTTTTTTTCCTTATTTGAAGTTGCAAGATCTATTGATGAGTGCTTTTTTGACAATCAGCGTTCAGATACTTTTGGCACCCGCATTAGCTCAGTTGTTATTCCTAGGTTAGCTGCTGATCTCGGTTTGATCTATTTGCCCGCTATTTTTCGACCACGCATCAAGGCAATTGCAATTGATTTGGATAACACAATCTATGCCGGTGTTTTGGGCGAAGACAGCATAGAGGGTGTTAGCCTTTCTGATGGGCATAAGTTACTACAAGAGGTACTGGTTAATTTAGGAGCGCAGGGTATACTGTTGGCTATTACCTCGAAAAATGTGGAAGAAGATGTTTACCGCCTGTTCAATCAGAGGTTTGATTTCCCCTTAAGAAGAAAACATCTCAGCGGAATACGTGCAAACTGGAATCGAAAAGATGTGAATATAAACAGCCTAGCTAATGAATTTAATATTTCTCCGAACGATTTTCTCTTACTTGATGATAATATGGCTGAAATTGTAGCTGTCGCCACAACATATCCTTCAATTGATTTTCTTCATTGTGGCGATGATCCTGCACTCACCGCAAACCAGTTGCGCAGGTATCCAGGGCTTCTTGCCCTCTCATTGACAGCAACAGATCAAAAGCGCTCAAATGACATAATTGCACGCCAGAAGCGTTTGGTAAATAAAGCAGGTGTATCCATGAATGATTATCTTTCGAAGATGCAAACTGCAATCGGATTAAATATTGGTGCTCAGGAGGAGTTTTCCAGACTTTGCGAAGTGCCACATAAAACCAACCAGTTTAATCTAGCCTTGCGACGACTTAAGCAAGTTGATGTACAACGGTATCTCGATTTACCCGACCACCAAGTTGTCTCGTTTTCACTAAAGGATAGGTTGTCAAATAGTGGCAATGTTGGTGCGGTTTATGGTCGTATATACAGTGAAGTTCTGGAAGTTGAAGAATTGTGTATCAGTTGCCGTGCTTTGGGTCGAGGAATAGAAGATTTTTTAATCACTCAAGCACTCGCAGCAATCATAGATAATAGCGATGATACGATCAATACGCTGCGATTTAGTTACCGAATCGGGCCACGTAACCAGCCAGCACTTACATGGTTAAAAAAATATCTCTCATTAGAGGAAAATATAATCAGCGTGAGTGGTGGTAAGGTAGAAGAACCAATTAATTCAGTAGACCAGTCTATCGCTGATTTTAATGATAAAATCAACACCTTTAGCAAACTACCTATAAACATTTATAGCCAGACTTCTTTTTAAATAAATCATCATGAAAAAAAGTGAAATTGAACAACAAGTAGCAGAGATATTTACTCTCTTAATGAAAAAAAATGTATTGATACAAGAAGACATTATCCGAGAATTAGATCCAAAGTGGGACTCACTAATGCATTTAGAGCTTGTGTTGACCCTTGAGAATACATTTAATCTTCATTTTTCTGCAGAACAGATAGACAAGCTCATATCGAAGTCAGCTGTCATAAGTGAGGTCATTGAATGCAATGGCACAAACTGAAACAATCACAGGCTTTGGCCTGCGGTTGCGCTGCGTTACTGAAAATGACGCAAAAGAAATTTTGAATTTACGTACAGATCCAAGTTTGACAAAATTCATACCGGCACTCTGCAATGATGAAGCAAAGCAGCGATCGTGGATTGAGCGTCAGAAGAGTACTCCTCACGACTACTACTTTGCCATTGAGAAGTTAAATACTTCCACACATCCCCCGGAGGGATTTATCGGACTCTACAATATTGATTGCAAAAAGAAATACGGTGAGTGGGGTCGCTGGATAGTTCGTCCGAGATCATTGGCAGCCTACGAGTCAGCGTACTTGATCTATCAATTTGGCTTTGATTCACTGAGGTTGAATCTGCTTTACAGTCAAACTATTCGAGAAAATACAAGTGTTGTCTTATTTCATGAGAAGTGTGGTTGTGATCGTGTTTCAGATGTTCCGAAACGTTTTGTTGTGCATGGTAGAGCGAGGAATGTTACACGTCATGAAATGACATTAAAAAAATGGCAACAAGTAAAAGAAAACTTTCGATCAGTGGCTGCCAAATATTCAGAATTTATATTGAGGCATTAGATATGCAATCTAACGGTTTCTGGTTATTTCATCACCTTGGCGTTGCGTGTAAATCAGTTGAGCAAGAAGCGATAGTTTGGGAGAAAGTGGGCTACAGCAGAAAAGGTGAGGCATTTGTAGATCCAATCCAAGGCGTGCGTGGTGAGTTCTGGGTAGGTCCAGGACCTTGTTTGGAATTTTTAGAGAATTTAGATTGTCGAGATGTATTAAATCCATGGATAAATAAAGGTATAAAAATTTATCACCAAGCTTTTATTGTCAATGACATCCATGAACAAATTGAAAGAGTCAAATTTAATGGAGCTGTACTAGTTCAGGAGCCAACCAAATCTGTTGCATTTCATGGAAAAGAAATTGCATTCGTTTTTTTGAAAAATATGTCAATGATTGAGTTTATTCAAAGATAAAGGACAAAGGTTAAATGAATCATTTTCTTGAAATTGGTAGCTTTCTAGATGAATATCCTTGGAAAACAGTTGACATAAATTCCGGCGATTTTGTCGTGGATATCAATACTGGCCGAATTAATGTTGAGGATAGCTCTGTAAGCCGCATAAACTGCTCTCATCTCATTGAGCACCTCGATTACTCAGGTAGTCGGAATTTCTTTAGGGAGATATATCGAATACTGAATGATGAAGGGGTGGCATCTATAGTCGTACCCAACACAGATTCGAATTCGTGGTGGAAAGGCTTCTTCGAACATTATGATTTAAGGATGAATGCATTTTTCTTTAGATCTATCTCTAGAGCGGATTCAAGTCAATTGATTGATAAGACTGAGATGTGGCCTGACTATGACGGTCATCCGTTTGGAATGTTGATGGGCTATACACAAGAGAGCTTTGACTTTGATATACTTGCAATCAAGAGTTTCAATACAAAATCATACTGTCTGCTCGAAGGCGAGGCGAAAAGGTATGTTGACCTCAACTTGTATAACACCGTTGACTCTTACCGAGTATTTCTTAAAAAGAGAGTGCCTAATTGCGAGGTCCATAGCTTTGATTATATGAATCATTTGGTTCAGCTTCCAAATTATGAATTTTTACGTGATATGGATTATGTTTTTACGAAGGTTCGCGCTTTCTTGGATTTTTCTGATCTCGCAATAAATCAGTTTGGCACATTTGCTAACCATAGAGCGTACATGCACCATCAGTTCTTTTATTTATATGACTTTCTTGAAAAATTCGATGATATTTATGCATCCTTGGAAAAGGAGTTCAATAAATTTGCAGAGTATGATAAAGGCAAAAATCCAGAAAAAATGATCATGTTACGTTCGAGCATAGATTTATGCCGTGAAAGAATGACACTTTTATTAAGAAATATAGAAACATTCAAAAAGCTACCTGGCTTGCAAGCTTCAATTTAATAGCCCGTAACGCGGTGCAAGCTCAATTGAAAAATAATTACTCTGCAAACTTCAATTTACAGGAATCTCTTTGTATCCATACCTCAAATAAAAGACTGATAATTTCATCAAGCTTATTCAGCCGTGGAGCCGTGGCGTAACATTACTAGGCATTTGAGGTAAACAGTTGACTTAATTTGCAATCAATAGTTAAACAGTTACATTTTCTGATGAATAAGGATGGTGTCACCGTACTTCAAAGTAAATCAATTGCTACGTCTAGAAAGATTGGTAAAATTAATATGTTTTTTTACATTATAAAATCGGAATGGAAAGAATTTTATACCTATCAAAATATTTGGATTTATCTTTCCATCTCTGACTTAAAAAGTAGATTTCGACGCTCAAAACTGGGTATAGGTTGGCCAGTGTTGCAGCAATTGGCTTTTTCCATTGGGGCGGGCATTATATGGGCTGCAGTCTTTCACCTCAAGCCAGAAGACTTTATTCCCTTTTTGACGCTCGGCTTTTCGATCTGGGGATTTATTGCCGCATCATTGACGGAGGGTTGTTCGTCGTTTGTCGTCGCGCACGGCTATCTTAAGCAACTACCCCTACCGCAGTCAATTTTTATTTTTCGGACATTACTTACTCAACTTATCTTCATGGTTATCGGCTTGATGACAGCAATGGGCATACTGCTATATTTTGGCAAGCTAACTATGTTCGGGCTATTTTTTGCGGTACCAGGTGTTTTAATTCTGATCATTTACGCCTATGGCGCTATTGGATCGCTGGCCTACCTGGGCCTTCGTTACCGTGATCTTCAGCATGGTTTGACTGGAATTTTGAGCCTACTGTTCGTTGTTACTCCAGTTATTTACCCATCAGAAGTGCTGATCAACAAAGGAATTGCAATTGCCATTTATGGCAATCCATTCGCTTCTCTGATAGAGATTGTCAGATTTCCGATTCTTAACGGTGAGTTCGCTTCTTCGTCCCACTACTTTTTGGCTACCCTTTTTGCTCTGGTGTTGGTTTTCCTCCGTTTCCGGCTCGGTTCGCGTTGGAGCCGTTTCGTAGCTTTTTGGTCATAATCAAGCTAAAAATTCTTGATTGATAACCGACTTGCGCATTCAGATAAAGTGTGACCGCGAATGCTGGTAGGCGTTAAAATGGTTTCTGGCTGATAGTAGACATTTTTGGCTGATTTCAGAAACGGTCTTCACGATGAGCCAGAATATGCAGTTAACTCTAAACTCGTGGAGGAAAATTGAAAGAAATAAAAGTCTACGTGGTTGAACACTATTAATTTACCACTGCATCAGGTAAGTACCCAGGCTTTGACTTATTACGGTGTATCGCAGTTATATCTGTAACTCTCTATCATTTTGGTTTATTTGGCTTTAAGTTTGGTTTTCTCAGTGTTGACTTATTTTTTACAGTTTCTGGATTTTCAATAGGTGGGATCATTATTGAACAGCTCAATAAAAACAATTTCTCATTTTCAAGTTTTTATAAAAACCGTTTTTTGAGAATTTACCTAACTTACTTGTTTTTTATTCTTTTAAAAATTGGTTTTAAAGTTGGATTTGGGTATATGTTTTAAGATACTGTTCTTGGTATAAGGTGCCTTTTTTCTGTATTAACCCTCACACAAACTACACTACCCTATTACCTCTTTGACTATGGGTTCACTATAGATCATCGATTCGTCCCAGAAGGGTCATGGCCTTTAGTTATTGAGGAGCATTTTTACTTTATAGTACCATTATTGCTCTTAGGTTTCTGGAGAATTGGCCGGTGGCAAACGATTATAACATTCACACTCTTGGCTATGGTTATGGCATTTTTTGTTCGTACATGGACGACATCTCAATTTCAAGCAAACAATCCGAACTGGTACTTTGCTAACTATATTCAATTTCATTCTCGTTTTGATCAGTTAGCGGCAGATTTACTTGCCGCAGTTATTATACGGAAATTTAAACCCAATTCAGAATTCATGCTCATACTGAGTATGGGCATATTATCATGGATGGTATTCTATCTTTACTCAAATCAGAAATTATGATCGGCACCTCAGCTGATGACTTGGGAAACTATCTATTTTCCAAGCCTGCTATCGATTGCATTTGCCTCATTAGTAATTGCCTGTTGTCACTTTGACCTAAAGTCAAAGTTTATAGTTTTTGTCGGCAGATAATCATTGCCAATGTACCTCGGTCATTTATTTGTACTAGCAATTTACAAACAAAGTCTGATGTTCACTAATCCACTAAACCACTAAACCACTAATCTATGGTAGCTATGCACCATCAAATTATGCAGTAGTTTTTTGTGCACTATTATTTGCATACTTTGTGTCACTACTGATTGAATATCCATTCATTCGTATTTACAAGAATGTACAACAACATAAGGGTTTGTACCCTTTGGAACGTAGCTCTATGCAAAGCAGGCTTAGCTCGCGTATGAGGCGTTTCGTGGCGTTTTGGCCATGATCGAACTAAAAAATGTTACCATTGATTACCCTCTTGACCTTGAAGATGGCGCCAGTCTGAAAAGTGCCTTACTTAATGTTTTTAGAAAGAACCAAAAACAATCAAAGTCTTACTACAGGGCACTTGATAACGTTTCACTAAGAATTTGCAGAGGTGAACGAGTGGGATTGATCGGACTTAATGGGGCCGGCAAGAGCACCATGTTACGCGTTATGTCTGGCATATTTCAGCCCAGCCATGGAGCAGTCAAAATTGTCGGTCGAGTTTCACCGCTACTTGATTTCGCAACGGGATTAGAATTGCACCATACCGGCATCGAAAACATACGCATACGTTTGATGTTTTTAGGTGAGTCACCAAAAGAGATTGATCGCAAGATTAGTGAAATTGCCGAATTCTCAGAGCTTGGTGAATTCATACACATGCCAGCCAGAACATATTCGGCAGGTATGTTTATGCGCCTTGCATTTGCAACTTCTACCGCGATCAATCCTGAAATGCTTATCGCAGATGAGGTGGTCGGTGCAGGTGATGCTCAGTTCGCTGAGAAGGCGAAACAACGCATTGAAGAACTGTTGTCAGGTGAACGGACAACCGTTTTGAGTTCGCATTCAATGGATCTCATTCGTACTTTCTGTAACCGTGTGATTTGGTTACATAACGGTAGAATTATTGCAGATGGGCAGTGTGAAGAGATTATCAAAGATTACGAGCTACGGGCACCAATTATAGGGCGTGAAACGGGGAAAAAGGATGAATGCGTAAATGCTTATTCTTGATATTGGTTGTGGTAGAAAAAAGATAGCGGGCGCTGTTGGAATTGACTTTTCGCAAATGTGCAACGCTGATGTTGTTCTTGATCTCAACCATGGACGTCTGCCATACGACGACAATAGTGTCGACTTTATCTTCTCCTCACATACCCTGGAACACTTGATTCTGGATGGTTTTGTTCACGTGATGAGGGAGAGTTACCGTGTTCTTCGGGCTGGGTCGCAATTCAAAATAGTTGTACCTTACTACCCAAGTACAGCTAATTTTGCCAACCTTCTTCATAATAACAACATTTGTTTTAATGAACACACATTCAGATTTTTCTCTTCGGAGACTGAGCGCGAGGCTATTTCGAAGGACGAATACCAGTCGCCCAGCTGTCAGCACTGGGGTCTTCGTTATTCTTCCAATAACGAAATAGGCATTGAGTTCATAACGCTGCGAATCGATAAATTTTACTTACCCCTCTATTCGGAGCAGAGTGAGCCGGTTAAAGCAGCATGTTCATCGAAATTAAATGTGGCAGTAAAGATCAGTAATTCACTACAAGCAATAAAGCTATGCCCTATCAGACCAAGTGCTGGCCCTGTTTCGTCACCCAGTGACTCCCATATCTTTGTTGAACGACAGCTGTCATTTCTATCAAAGCAGCTGACTTATCTGAACGATCTGGGATTTACTTTTGAGCCAGAAATTGAACGAGGTCGACAGCTCTGTACAAGCCAGAGAGTTGCAGGGGGAGGACTGTACAGCACTGGATTTGTCTTAACTCCTGTCAATTTCTTAGTCCACGAGCTTGACTATGTTATTCAAGCCCTTCGACGCCTAATAGACAACCAATCAAACAGATAACCGATTGGGAATTGCTGAACGGTGAATGTATTAGCAATCCTTCCTGGATTTATTCCAAGCACAATCATTGGAATACTTAAACCTCTTGCAAAACTTGAACAACAGGGTGAAATCAAGTTACGTGTTCGACTTCATAAATTATCCCTTTTTATCTCTTATGATATTAAGTGGTGCGATGTAGCTGTTTTTTGTCGAAACTGTGAATGTGAGGATCTTTCTGTACTTTATGAATTAAAGAAAATGGGTAAGAAAGTTGTCTATGAGATAGACGATAACTTTGAGGAAATCCCACTGACTACTGAAATAGGCATCTACCACCGTTCTTTTTTTCGGCTCCACGTTCTAAAGCGTTTTTTTGAACTCAGTGACGTGACGCGTGTTTACTCCAAGCGCATGTTTCAACGGGCCACTGCTCATGGTGCACATCCACAACTCATTCGAGGTTACTTTGATGAATCGATGTTTGACGGATTATCTAGACGACCATCTGACGGCATTGTGAGAATCGCCTACCCAACAGGACGGATTGATGACCAGAAATTAGAAAAGCTAATTTTCACGGCGTTACAGTTAATACTTGCAAGGTTTTCTGAAAGAATTGAGGTACACCTTTGGCGCAAGTCATTACCGGAGGAACTCCGCGGGGTTAAAGGGGTCGTACTCCACAGTATCACAAGACGCTACGACCGTTTTATTCGATCGTTTTATCAGGCAGGTTTCGATATTGGTCTAGCTCCCGGTATTGATAACCCGTTTTTTCACTCTAAAACAAATAATAAATATCGTGAGTTTGCTGGATGTGGAATTGCTGGCGCTTATAGCAATATTTTACCCTATTCGGACTCTGTAATACATGAGCATTCCGGTCTGCTGGTCGGTAGTACACCAAATGAGTGGGCAACGGCTATCGAGCGTTTGGTGCTCAATGACGATTTGCGAAGCCGTATTATTAAAAATGCCACTAATGATGTATTGTCCAACTACAGTTTTAAAAAATTCGTTCAAAGCTGGCGTTTATGTTTGTTCCAACGATTATTACAAAAAAATGAATCACCTGAATGGTTATTTTCGCCAAAGCAAGTTACTGTCTTCAATTTGGTCCAATTTCCAAATAAACAAAGTAAAACCGACCAACGTTATGAATATTTTCACCTAGCAATGAAAATGCTGCCAAATTCGCTGTTTGAGCAATTTAACGGCGCTGCTAGTTATCTGAAGTCAGGCTGCAAAAAAAAAGTTTGTGCAAGCATATTTCTAATTAATAATGATGCAGACATTAGGCTAATTGCTAAGCTTCTTCCGGTAACAACATCCGCAATCATTGATACAGTAGCTTATGAAGGTGACATAGAGAAAGCTATTGGCAAGTTATGGTACTGCGCAACAAACTTGCCAATCAGTTTCATAGTTTCAACTAAACAAGCTAAGGTGTCACTAATTATCCAAAGCTGGCCGGGTTTGGTTCTAACCGTTGAACCGGAAGAGCCGTCTATTTCTCACGAGTTCTCACTGTCTGGATATCCGGCAGCATATTTGGATTTACTAGAGAAGCATATCCGCTACGCTCCGCTTATGATAAAATCAACACGAATTGTAAAATTCATTGATAGAACAGCACACCGCTATCAGATATGGAAGACACGCTTCGAAAGCTTGACCATGTTCATCAAGTTACTACTAGGTTCCAGAAAATTTTGATGGGTTAACCAAGTACTCCAGCAAAAGTGCCTTTTTTACAAATTCTTTACTTCAAACGATGCCAGACTACAGAGGTCACTGACGAGTGAGGGTTCTGAATCTTGACTCAGCAACCTAAAACCTCTGTTACATACTGCGAAAAATCCGGTTACATACCCCAGGAAAAAATCATGAATACCCCTGAAATTATTGACCTGTAGCTTATATTTATTTCCTTTGTAATACGTCTATGGTCTCATATCTGCACATCAGGAAAAGGCCCAGGGTAAAATCATGAAACCGCCTCTAATTTTTGACCTGTAACTTATATTTGTTTTCTTTTTAATACGTCTATGGTCTTATACCTGCACAACAGGATAAGGCCTCAGTATGAATGCTAACGACTTGATTTCACAACTCTCTATTATTAGTGACCCTCACCAAGCAAGGAGAGTTGGCCATAAGTGCATATTCTGGCATCACTTGAACATCCATTCTGGTAACTCGATGTTGCGATGAGAGAAGATGAAAGTCGCAACCGAAGAAATGACGGAGCAGAGATTTTAGCAGGCTTTAGATATATTGCAGTCAATCTGCTGAACAACACGAAAACCTTCAAAGCGGGTCTGAAGAGAAAACGAAAGAAAGCCGCTATGAGTACACGCTGTCTGGCTGAAGTCCTTGCTGGGCAGGCACTTTCATGATTTTGCCGTGGTTTTGATATTCAGAAATGTGAAAATTACTTTGTGAGAATTCCCTGATCTCAGGTTGTTGGACTGAACCTGGTTTTCCTGTTTTACACACCTTAAGGTAAGACTATATTACTACTACCTTAAGGTGGAGATAGAAAACCATGAGAGCATCTACAAAAGGACAAGTTACCATCCCTCGGGAAGTAAGAGAGGCACTCGGGATTTTGCCGGGTAGTGAAATAGAATTTATTGAGGAAAATGGCAGATTCTATCTGGAAAAAAGAGATCAACCAAAAACAAAGAAAAAATTTGCCCGGTTCAGGGGAATCGCATCAGCCCAAATGAGCACTGAAGAAATTATGGGACTTACGAGAGGCGAGCCGTGAATGGCATTCTGGTCGATTCCTGTGTTCTTCTCGACTTGTTGACTAACGATAAAAATGGGGCTGATTGGTCAGAGAAAATTCTCGAGCAATACAGTTAAAGTAATAGCTTGTTCATGAACTCAATAGTATACACAGAGATATCTAGGGAAAAATCATGAAAGCCCAGGAAACCACTGGGCTCAATGACTATAAGGATATCTACCTATAGAGTAAAATACACATCCATTGTCTTATACAAAAAAGATTTGGATGTTCTGAAAATGAATGCATTTGATTTAATGAATAGGCTATCTGTCATTTATGACGCACGTCAGCAATGGAAAGTAGATCATAAACTTACTGATATTCTGCTCTTAACCATCTGTGCTGTCATTGCTGGTTGTGAAGGTTGGGAAGAAATTGAAGACTTCGGCAATGAAAGACTGCAATGGTTAAAAAAGTATGGTGAATTTGAATACGGTATTCCTTCCCATCATACAATTTCCAGAGTAGTTGCTGCTATTAACCCAAAGCAATTCCAGAAATGCTTTATTGAGTGGATGCAAGCCTGTCACCAGACAACCAATGGTGAGATCATTGCAATTGATGGAAAAACAGCAAGAGGCTCTTACGATAAAGGCAAGGACAAAGGTGCAATTCACATGGTGAGTGCATTTGCGACTGCAAACGAATTGGTTCTTGGTCAAATTAAAATTAATGATAAAAGTAACGAGATTACCGCCATACCTGAATTGCTTGATCTCCTGGAAATCCGTGGCTGCCTCATAACTATAGACGCCATGGGGTGTCAGAGGGATATTGCCAAGAAAGTCGTTGATAAAGGCGCTGATTATTTGTTAGCGGTAAAAGGCAACCAGGGTAAGCTTTATGAAGCATTTGAGAAACATTTTTCTGTTGAAAAAGTGAATCAATGGAATGGTGATACTTTCAGAGTCGAAGAAAAAAGCCATGGTAGAATGGAAACACGCCTTCACATAGTGAGTGATACCTTTGATGAGTTCGTTAATTTTTCTTTTGATTGGAAAGGAATGAAAACACTCGGGATTATTTTCTCTGCCAGAATGGAAGATAAAGTGTTCAATGCTGATGATATCAATGTCCGTTATTATATCTCCTCTGCGAAGTTAACAGCAGAAGAATTTTCACATGCTGCAAGAGAGCATTGGGCGATCGAAAATAAACTCCATTGGAAAATGGATGTTGCAATGCGAGAAGATGATTGTCGAATCAGAAGGGGCAATGCCGCTGAAATGCTCACAGGTTTTCGGCATATGGCAGTGAATATGTTGAACAATACCAAAACCTTTAAAGCAGGCTTAAAGCGTAAACAGAAAAAGGCAGCCATGAACACACAATACCTGTCTGAAGTCCTTGCTGGGTGTGGGGTTTCATGATTTTTCCCTACAGAGATATCCATTGGTTTTAAAACAATAGAAGAAGTCGATGAAACATTGACTGAAATGGGTATCAAAGTTTTGGAAATCCCTCGAGAAGCATTGTTCTTGGCAGGTAAAATTTATCTTCAATATAGAAAGAACAAAGGCAAAAAAACATCACCCAAAAAAACATCACCCAAAAAAATATCACCCAAAAAAACATCACCCAAAAAAACATCACCATTGCCTGACTTCTTTATTGGAGCCCATGCGTTGATCTCAAATTTTCAACTAATAACGCGGGATAATGGTAAGTTCTCAAGCTATTTTCCCAGCCTGAAACAGAGGGATAACTCCCGGTAATAATTAATAAGCTTATCTTAGGAAAAAGTCATACAAGCACCCGAAGCCATTGGGCTCAATGCCATGGAAAAATCATGAAAACTGCTGAAATCATTGACCTGTAGCTTACATTTGTTTTCTTTTTAATACGTCTATGGTCTTATATCTACACATCAGGATAAGGCCTCAGCATGAATGCTCACGACTTGATTTCACAACTCTCTATTATCAGTGACCCTCACCAAGCTTGGAAAGTTGACCAAAAGCTAACAGACGTCCTTTTTCTGACCGTCTGTGCTGTCATTGTCGGCGCAGAAGACTGAGAATAATCTTCACTGGAAACTCGATGTTGCGATGAAAGAAGACGAGTGTCGCATCCGAAGAAATGTCGGAGAAGAAATTCTAGCAGGCTTTAGACATATTGCAGTCAATCTACTGAACAACACGAAAACCTACAAAGCAGGTCTGAAGAGAAAACAAAAGAAAGTAGCTATTGAGTATACGCTATCTGGCTGAAGTCCTTGCTGGGCAAGCACTTTCATGATTTTTCCGTGGGCAGATACTTTCAGTTCAAGGGTTATTGCACTTTTCGTGAAATAATTTGATGTAAACGATGAATAATTGCATTGAATTTCTCTGCTTTTATGGTCGCGATTTCTTGGCAGATAATGCTTTGGTGTGCCGTGAATAACTTTCCCGGGCGCGCAAAGCTCTCACGGTCAAGGATTCCCTGGTTGAAATCGTTCGGAGTGATAACAATTGCTGTCGGATCAGAGTATGGTTTACTGGTGATCTGACAGAGAATAACATCACCTTTTCCGACGCTGGCAAGTGTAAGAGCCGGGCGGCGTTTAGTTGACGACAAGTCGGAGAACGGGAAATTGATAGTGACTATTGTTCCTGCTGAAGGCATTCCCATGCTTCATCCTCATCTGGCTTATTCCAGTCTGCTGCGAGTGACGGTTCACTTAACAGCACTTCATCATTAACCCGCTGGCCGGGTGACTCCTCAAGTATGGTTATCAATACGTTAGACCCTGAAGGCAATACCAGATTATCTGGCAGTTTGAGGTTGCCCTTACTGTCTACAGTGGCTTTGTATGTCTGAAACATATCCATGCTCCCTGTATCAATGGTTCATCAACGATAGCTTAGTTCTGTAGTGAGGGGAAGCTATTGACACCTGGAAAACGAGGGTATGTTTTAAGAAAAGTGAAAAAGGAAGCTTGATGGTGCGATGAGAGAAGATGAGTGTCGAATTCGAAGTAATGCCGGAGCAGAAATTTTGGCAGACTTTAGACAGATTGCAGTCACTTTGCTAAACAGTTCGAAAACGTTCAAAGCAGGCCTGAAGGGAAAGCAAAGGAAAGCTGATATGAGCACATGCTATCCGGCTGCAGTCCTGGCCAGGCACGTACTTTCATGATTTTACCGTGACTCACTGTCCAGCCTGTCCAGAATCTTCAGAGCTTCCTTTGGATTACCTGATTCTGCTCTGACCAGGTAACGGTTATAGGTATCAAACTCTGCCAAGGCGATGGTCGATAATTCATCCATCAATTTGTTCAGACTGATATTTCTGGACTTGGCCAATTGCTTCAAGCGTTCATGTATTTCTTCGGTTAGTCGAATGGTAAGTACGTTCATTGCCTGATCTCCCTAATAAAGTCTTCTGGATTACAAATGGTTAGGTGGTCAAACCTCAGTTCTCCGCGACCAACATCTTTAATGTTCTTGGTGATGACAGGGCTGGCACCGCCAGCCATCGCCAGCTTTACCAGGTGATTATCAGCTTCGTCTGGTAATTTTGGCCGCCAGAGATAATAGATCTCAACCCACTGGGTAATACTTAGCAGCGTGTTGAGCACCTGTTCACGTTCCGACTCAGCAGTACGGCTTTTATTCCAGAGCGCTAGCCTGTTTAACAGCGACTCATACTCGGTATAAAGTGCATTGCCCATCAGAGGGTTCAACTGGCGATTCAGACACAACCTGAGAATTTCCCGGCTTGCGCCGCCAATACCGAGAAGCGCCGAAACAGCAGCTGGTATCAAGTACAATGGTTTTCATGAATTCAGTGATAGCACGTATGCTATCAATAGATATTTACTAATGACAGTGCCAACCTGCTTTTAGGTAGGCCTAAGATATCCGTAGCCGCATACCAGATGAATTGAATGAAGCTATCGTCTGGCGAGTTAGTCGGGCAATAGCAGAATATTTAAAGCCCAAGACGAACCAATGGCAAAGTGATAGCTATATGATCCGAGAAATAAGCCATGGCCGCACATAAAGCCGGGTGAATTTTGTCAGTGATAGGTAAACGGTGTTTATTACCCATCCATGGAAAAATCATGAAAGCCACTTCAATTATTGGCCTGTAGCATATATTTGCTTTCTTTTTAATGCGTCTATGGTCTTATATCTACACATCAGGATAAGGCCTCAGCATGAATGCTCACGACTTGATTTCACAACTCTCTATTATCAGTGACCCTCACCAAGCTTGGAAAGTTGGCCATAATCTAAATAATCGTCCTTACTCATGATTCGATCCTGAATGAGAAAATAAACATTATATTGCGAGACAATAGCTCATATCGTCTACAGATTTAAATGCAGACAAGCTGATTGGTGATTTACAGGGTCGATCCTGCAAAGGCAATCCACCTTTTAGGCTGGCAACCGCCCTATCCTGTCGAACAGGGTATTCGGGCTACCGTTTTGGCTTATTTTCCAGGTAAAAAATGAAGTGTATCGTTTCCTCGATTGCCTGCTGGCTTTACTCGGTCTTATTCTCAGCTCGCCTTTACTTCTGGTGATTTATATTATGGGCCTTTTCGATACCGGCTCACCTCTGTTCAGTCAAGAACGGGTTGGACGTTATAAAAAGCCATTTGTGCTTGTGAAGTTCCGTACCATGCAAGTGGAGACTTTCTCTGTTGCCAGTCATCTTGTCCCTTCCTCATCCATTACGCCGCTAGGTCATTTCTTACGTAAAACCAAGCTGGATGAACTGCCACAGCTGTGGAATGTGCTGGTTGGCGATATGAGTCTGGTAGGCCCACGGCCTAATCTTTTTAATCAGACAAAGTTGATTGAAGCTCGTGAACAACTCGGGGTGTATAATGTATTGCCTGGCCTTACCGGACTTGCACAAGTCAGACAGATTGATATGTCTACCCCTGAACTGCTTGCCAGGACAGACAGCCAGATGATCCGATCCTTAACTCTTCGGGATTATTTTAAATATATTTTGATGACTGCGACGGGGAAAGGTCAGGGAGACCGGGTGCGATGAGTAGTAATAACAAAAACCCCAGTCAATCTCTCAACTGGGGTTCTGCTTTATTCAATGCCTGGCGATGACCTACTCTCACATGGGGAAGCCCCACACTACCATCGGCGATGTGTCGTTTCACTTCCGAGTTCGGGATGGGATCGGGTGGTTCCAACACTCTATGGTCACCAGGCAAAACTGGTCGAACCCTGCTTTTGAGCTGGAAGCTTGAAGCTGGAGGCTTGAAGCTGTTTGTCGCAAGCAGAAGGCTCTGGAATCCAAATCTCTTTTTAAGCTGTGTTGTTTATTCTTGCTCAACACTCTCGTTCACTGTGTACGGCTTCAAGCTTCAAGCTTCAAGCTTTCGGCTGCTAAATCGCTTTGGCGTTATATGGTCAAGCCTCTCGAGTCATTAGTACGGGTTAGCTCAACGCCTCACAACGCTTACACATCCCGCCTATCAACGTCGTCGTCTTCAACGTCTCTTATGGGCCTTGCGGCCAGGGAAGTCTCATCTTGAAGGGGGCTTCCCGCTTAGATGCTTTCAGCGGTTATCCCGTCCGAACTTAGCTACCGGGCAATGCGTCTGGCGACACAACCCGAACACCAGTGGTTCGTCCACTCCGGTCCTCTCGTACTAGGAGCAGCTCTCCTCAAACTTCCAACGTCCACGGCAGATAGGGACCGAACTGTCTCACGACGTTCTAAACCCAGCTCGCGTACCACTTTAAATGGCGAACAGCCATACCCTTGGGACCGGCTTCAGCCCCAGGATGTGATGAGCCGACATCGAGGTGCCAAACACCGCCGTCGATGTGAACTCTTGGGCGGTATCAGCCTGTTATCCCCGGAGTACCTTTTATCCGTTGAGCGATGGCCCTTCCATTCAGAACCACCGGATCACTATGACCTACTTTCGTACCTGCTCGAGATGTACCTCTCGCAGTCAAGCTGGCTTGTACCATTACACTAACCGCACGATGTCCGACCGTGCTTAGCCAACCTTCGTGCTCCTCCGTTACTCTTTGGGAGGAGACCGCCCCAGTCAAACTACCCACCACACAATGTCCCCGATCCTGATAAAGGACCTGGGTTAGAACCTCAATATTGCCAGGGTGGTATTTCAAGGTTGGCTCCATGCAAACTGGCGTTCACACTTCCAAGCCTCCCACCTATCCTACACAAGCAACATCAAGATCCACTGTGAAGCTGTAGTAAAGGTTCACGGGGTCTTTCCGTCTAGCCGCGGATACACTGCATCTTAACAGCGATTTCAATTTCACTGAGTCTTGGGTGGAGACAGCGTGGCCATCGTTACGCCATTCGTGCAGGTCGGAACTTACCCGACAAGGAATTTCGCTACCTTAGGACCGTTATAGTTACGGCCGCCGTTTACCGGGGCTTCGATCAACCGCTTCTCTTGCGATAACAGCATCAATTAACCTTCCGGCACCGGGCAGGCGTCACACCGTATACGTCCACTTACGTGTTAGCACAGTGCTGTGTTTTTAATAAACAGTCGCAGCCACCTGGTATCTTCGACCGCCGC